>NZ_JBFAKG010000022.1:0-116709 GCF_040655595.1 Saccharopolyspora sp. NPDC050389 | reverse complement strand
CCTGCGAGTAGCCCTGTTCGAACAACTCGGCCGCGGCCAGCCGCACCGACTCCATCGCGGCCCGATCCCGACGAACCGGCACACCCTGCTTGATCACCGACACAGTCAGTCATGATCACACACGACCGTCACCCTAGATCACGAACGTCAGTAAAAGGCATTATGCGGGACAGGCAAGAGGCCTTTGGTCGTCAGTGAAACAGGCCAACAATATCCGCGCTGGAGGCTAGCGTCACCTATCCCGAGTCCGCTGGCCCTGAGCCGCCAGCGCACCCCGATAACACGTGGGATCGAGACGGTTGCCGATTCGCCTGTCTCTTCATCCGACATTGCCTTTCGCGCAGTACACTTGCTGACGGGCGGTTGCAAGCTAGTAACCAGCCACGCTGATCGTTCTCGCCTGCGCGATCCCCGAACTCGTGGAGGAGACGGCCGCCGTGTCGGAAAGTTGCACAGGGCGCTCGCTTCACCCGATCGGCCTATTGCGTCTCGATGTCTGTGTTCGGATAAGCTGTCAGGCTCGCCACGGAACGGTGAGCCCTGGGTGTCGCGGACGATCTGGGTGGAAACCGTTCGGATAGAGCCTGATAGGACATGCCTAGTGGAATCGAACAGCATCCGATGGAGATGGTGTGCGCAAGAGTCGACGAATCAGGCAACAGCTTGTTTCGCTTCACGAGCACGAAAACCGGACGTCTGTTCGGTCCTTTGTCGATGCGTCCGGGTTGCGTGGCCTGCTCGGCAGTTCCCTCTTCGCTACGGGGGCTGCCCGGGCCCGTCGCGTACCAGCTGGTCAGCGCCTGCTGCGGAAAGCAGGTCCATCGCGCAGGTTTCTCGCCCACGGCATCCGAATAGCATAGCGCCGACAGTTTCCTGGGTACAGGGTACGGACTCCTCGCAACGATGGGTGATTGCCACTGCTTCGTCGGACCAGCACGTGCTCATCGATGGCTCACGAGTCACCGGCAAGGATCAGACGACTGCAAGCGTCACTATCCCCGTTCGCCCTGGTTGCCTCGGCCGGAGTGCCATGTTTTTTGGGAAAGCTCTGTGTCCGACAGTTCATGCCCTTACTCTTGACATATGATCAAGGCTTGGCATGAGACGGAGGTATGTAACGGTCTGGCATCGTTTCATGAACAGGGTAACAACCTGTGTGCCCGAGAGGATCTTAGTTATTGACGGATGCGCGCTTCTTGTGAAAGCGGCTGCGGTCCTTGGATCTTCCCGGCGAGCCTCCTTCTGTGAAACTGATCGCTAGACTAACAAATTACTGGGGAGTTGATTAACTCGTGAATTCTGCTGAGTCGTCCGTCCTGCAGGTAGTGATCGAGCAGTCTGAACGGGTTCTCGAAACCTATCGCATTGATCCGGGTCTCATCGGCGAACATGCCAATTCTGAAAGGCGGATCACTCAGGGTGGATATGGGGACCGGCAGATCTACGAGCTTGTGCAGAATGGGGCGGATGAGCTCCGGGAAGATACCGGTGGGGAAATTAGCGTTGTCTTGACGGCTACTCGCTTGTACTGTGCCAATCAAGGGGCTCCAATTACGCCAGAGGGAGCCGAAACTATTCTTCGAATGAGTTCTTCGCGCAAGCGTGCTGGTCAGATTGGCCGCTTCGGTGTCGGTGTCAAGTCGGTTCTCAGTGTCTCTGACTCGCCGGAATTCTTCAGTTCGACGGGATCCTTCGGGTTCGACAAAGACTGGTCGACAAAGCGGATTCGAACAATCCGCCCGGATTTGGATGAAGTACCGGTCTTGCGCATGGCTCAATCCATCAACCAAGACCGGGCCATGGCAGCCGATCCTGTTCTCGCCGAGCTCCTCGGATGGGCCACCACGGTCGTAAGGCTTCCGCTCCGACCCTCCGCAGCGACCAGGCTCGCCCGCGATCTGGTCAAGTTTCCGAGCGAATTCCTGCTTTTCTCCCCACATGTCGGCACGGTGACCCTCGAAGATCGTCGTTCTGCCGAAATCGCCAGGCGACAGATTTTTCAGCGGGTCGACGGTGAACTGCATACGATTCAAGAAGAGACCGATTTCGGCCCCGGGTCGACCTCCAACTGGCGCGTGTTCACCTGCGTTCACCGTCCCAGTGAAAAGGCGCTCCAAGCAGCCGGTGAACTGCACGACCGGCCTGAAATAGACATATCGTGGGCCGTTCCGGAACGGCATGGTCGAGAATCCAAACTTGGAGAGTTCTGGGCGTACTTCCCGACCAAGTACAAGACCACCCTCCGTGGTATTGTAAATGCCCCGTGGAAGACGAGCGAGGACAGGCAAAACCTTTACGGCGAGAATGAATTCAACGAAGAGCTGATCGATGTGATGGCAGCACTCGTCGTGGACTCGCTGCCATCGCTGTGCCGCCCCGACGACCCCGCATCGTACTTGGATTTCACTCCCGCACGTGGTCGAGAAGAACCACAATGGGCGTCTGTCGGACTGGTCGAGGCGGTGTGGTCCGCTACCGCCCACAAGCCGTCGTTGCCCGACCAGCGCGGTGAACTTCGCCTGCCGGCGGATGTTCGACTGCATCCCGCAGACCTCCGGCCCGAGTGGCTCGAATGGTGGCGGCAGTACACCGGCAGGCCCGAGAACTGGGCCCATCACTCGGTCGAGGCGAACAGGCTTCGCAGGGCGAGCGCCGAGCTGATCTGCAACACCGCCGGGGTCTCGGTCGCCTCAGTGCGGGAATGGCTTGAGGCTCTCGTCCAAGATCGCACCCCGATGGCCTCGGCGATTGCAATTCGCATCACCGCCGACATGGTGCGCACCAAGCACGCACTCGCCGATCAGGCTCTGAAGGCTCAGATCGTTCTGACCGAGTCCAACGACCTGGTGTCGCCGGTTCGTGGTCAGATCTTCCGTCGAGCGTTGAAGGACTCGCTAGTCGACACGATCAGCTATGTGGATGACCGGGTAACGGCGGAGTTCGGCGCACTCGGCGCACTCGAAGTGCTCGGCATTCATGAGGCCGACGCCAATGGCAGATTCACCGCCGTCGTGGACCAAGGATTCGAAGGTTACGACGATGCCCGATGGTCGGAGTTCTGGGAGTTGGCCCGTCTGGCGGGGCCTGCGTCTGTCGTGGTCATCCTCCGCGGCGGGGCTACGGACAATTCGCAGTCGGTCTTCGTCCGAACGGTGTCCGGACGTTTCCGGGAGATCGGGCGGTGCCTTCTTCCAGGCGCCGTGGTCCCGGAGGACGGCAGCCGGGACGGCTCGATCGCGGTCGATCTCCGTTTCCACGACTCGGACCGGCAGGTACTGCGCGAAATCGGATTGTCCGACGCGCCGCGTAACAATGTCGATCCACGTGGCGAGCCGTGGTTCGAATCCTATCGCGAGGCGTGCTGGAGATCGTACCTCAAGACGCTCCCGGCCGATGTGCCACGCGTCCAAATGAAGACCGTCAAGGTCGACGGTATGAACACGGCGGGGCCGCTGCATCTCCTGGAGGAGCTGTCCGATGAAGGCAGAGCGGCCTTCCTCAGATCGCTCCCATGGGCAGGCGTCATTCAAAACTGGGCACTTCAGGTCGGTGGCCTGCGTTCCGGTAGTCGCTCCGTTTCGTCCCCGCTGGTCTGGATGGCGCGCAAGCACGGCCGGGCTCGGACGGCCAAGGGAATCCGGCCGCTGACGCAATGCGTCAGTCCCGCTTTGAAGGAATACGGCGAGTTCTTCCCGGTCGCTGATCTGCCCATTGGAGTCGCGGAGGCGTTTCGACTCGACAACGATCTGAGCGAACTCAAGCCATCATTCTGGCAAGCGCTACTGGACGAAGTGGCGGAGAGCGAGAGCGACGAGTTCCCGGGCAGGGTGTACGCAATGCTGTTCGACCTGGAGGTCGAAATTCCCGAAGGAATCGGTAATACGCGTTGCCGGGTCGGGGACAAGTGGACGACCTCCATATCCGACGAAGAGATCGCAGTGGCGGCGGTGCGGGATGAGTATGACCTGCTCGTGATGGAACAGATTCCCGCGGTGCTCGTCCCGTCCGCAGAAACCGCCCAGCTCATGATCGAGCAGTGGGGGATGCTCAGTCCTGCGGACGTTATCGAAAAAGAGCTGAGATATGTTGAGCAGACTGAGCCGATGCTCATCGCCGACGAGTTTCCGCCTCTCAGATTGTCTCATCGCAGCAGGATCAACGGCTGGTCTCTGGTTTGCTGCAAGGAACTCGAGGAGATCACGCACACGCTAAATGGAGCGAGGAACGAGACCATCCAGGCTGCAGTCCAGGGAAAGACAGTTCTGGTCCTGAATCCCCGTGACGATGACCTCGCCACGCTTCAAGCGGTCGACCGGATGCTGAAGTTGAACCTGGGAGACAGCGGCTGTCGAGCGATCTTGGATCGGATCAAGAGGCAAGAGAACAATGATCTGAGGAAACGTATTCGTTCAGCGGGTACGGTGCCGGAGAAGCTCTTGTACATGGTCGGCTCGGAGGAGCTGAAGCGCAAGCTCCCCAAGGGACTGGTAGAGAGCGAGAGGGCCCAATCCGGACAAGAACCGAATGACCTCAGGATCGCCCAACTCGCGTGGGACGCACATGGGGATTCGGTGCTTCGGCACCACGCCAAAGCTTTGGAAGCGCACATCTCCGATCCCGTGGGCTCGTTCCGCGGTGATCACACCTCGCGCGAGTTGGTCAACGACTTGCAGCTGCCCGAGTCCTTCGCGGGTACGAAGCCGGATCAAAGCAGAGACGCTCTCGAGATGGTCGATGGCCCGGTCCAATTCCCTGGGCTGCACGATTACCAGGAACGATTGGCCGTCAAGATGTTCGAACTCTTGACACGCCCGACTCCTCAGCGTGCCATGCTCTGTCTCCCTACGGGTGCTGGTAAAACACGTGTGGCCGCCGAGGCGGTGATCAGGGTCATCAAAGCGCGTGGGCTCGGTGGACGTCCCGTCCTGTGGATCGCACAGACCGACGAGTTGTGCGAACAAGCTGTGCAAAGCTGGAAGTTCGTCTGGTCGAAAGTCGGACCCGAGGGCCGTCTTGCGATCAGCAGACTGTGGTCCGGAAACAAGGCCGCCGCGGTGAAGGAGACCGCACACCTCGTCGTGGCCACGGATGCGAAGCTCGAAAGCTGCCTGGACACTGAGCGCTACTCATGGCTGCGTCAAGCCGCGTTGGTCATCGTTGACGAGGCGCATACTTCGATCACCTCACGCTACACGCAGCTTCTGCGTTCGTTGGGCATCACTCGCCACAGCACCGAGCGTCCGTTGATCGGACTGACCGCGACACCGTTCCGTGGATTCAACGATGACGAGACGCGCCGACTTGTCGAGCGCTACGGCGGAACGCGCCTTGACCAGGGTGTGTTCGACTCGGACCCGCACACCTCCTTGCAAGAGCTCGGGATGCTCGCCAGAGTCGAGCATCGAGAGTTGGCAGGCGCGACGATGCAGTTGACGCAGGAGGAGCTGGAGTCGCTGTCACTGCCCTTCCAACAGAACCTGCCTTTCGCGGCCGAACAGCGGCTCGGTGAAGACGACGATCGCAATGGCATGCTCCTGGCCGAGATCCGACGTCTGCCGAGGGACTGGCCCGTGCTGTTGTTCGCGACATCGGTGAACCACGCGAAGGTCATGGCCGCCAGGCTCAAGGGCATGGGAATCAATGCCGTGGCGATCGAGTCCGCGACGCCTCCCACCGAGCGACGCAAGAGCATCGAGGACTTCCGTACGGGGAAGATCCAGGTCATCGCGAACTACGGTGTGCTAGCCCAAGGTTTCGACGCTCCTGCCACCCGAGTGGTCATCGTGGCTCGTCCGACCTACAGCCCCAACGTCTACACACAGATGATCGGGCGGGGGCTTCGAGGCCCGAAGAACGGCGGCAAGGAGCAGTGCCTCATCCTCGATGTGAGGGACAACATCACCAACTACCAGAACTCGCTTACGTTCACGGGATTCGAGCACCTTTGGGGGCGGGGATGATCGTTTCGGGCCTCGACTCGGGCACCCTCACCGAGGAGCAGCAGGCCGTCGTCGACCAGCCGGCCGATGCGTTGGTGTCGGTGGTCGCCGGCCCGGGGACCGGCAAGACGCACACGTTGGTCCGCCGGTTGGACACACTGGTGGAGCACGGCGGTCTGTCATCTGGAGAGATCCTCGTGCTGACCTTCTCTCGTGCCGCTGTTCGCGAACTGCGGCACAGATTGGCGCACCACGGCGACGCGGCACGTCATGTCCGGGCACAGACCTTCGACTCCTGGGCTCTCGATCTGCTGACGTCGATCGACGGGAACGATGAGTGGCAGGCCCGCGGCTTCGAGGCTCGGATCGAAGGTGCGGTCGAGGCGATCCAAAACGGGCGGGCGGACGAGTACTGCGACGAGCTTCGGCACATAGCCGTCGACGAGGTGCAGGATCTCGTGGGCGTACGGCGAGTCATGGTCGAGTCGCTGTTGGAGAGGTTCGACTGTGGCTTCACCGTCGTGGGAGATCCGGCTCAGGCGATCTATGGTTTCCAGATCTCCGATCCCGCGGCACGGGCAGCGGAGACGAACCGATTCTTCACCCGGATGCGGGAGATATTCGGCGAAGAACTCAGGGAACTGGCGCTGACGAAAAACTTCAGGGTCAGGGAGGACACCGCAACCGCCGCCCTTCCTTTTGGAAGCGAGCTCCGCAAGGGGGTGAACGGTCACGGCAGGTCACTTGGAAATCGACTTCGCGTGGCTCTCCACGACACCGTGCCCTTCGGCGATCTGAGCGACGAGTACGCACGTATGGTGCTGTCTCAGGAAAGCCTGACTACCGCGATCCTGTGCCGAACGAACGGTCAAGCCCTTCTCGTGGCCGAAGACCTGCATCAGGCGGGAGTTCACCACCGACTGCAACGGTCCGCGCGCGACAAGATCGTGGCCGGTTGGATCGCCGGACTCTTCAATGTGGGGAGCGGGTCGTTCCTGACTCGTTCGGGATTCGACGAGCTGGTCCGCACGTTTCCGCTGGACGAGGACGCCGAGCATGGACTTCTGTGGACGTGGTTGGTTCGCGCGACCTCGACAGGTCGCGGCGATAACACGGTCGACCTTCGCAGGCTGCGGTCCGCCATCGAGTCGGGGCGACTTCCGGACGAATTGACCGATCAGCGCGCCGCATCGGTAGTCGTGTCGTCCTACCACCGTGCCAAGGGACTCGAGTTCGATCAGGTGATCGTCGCAGACCCCGGGCCGAACCGTGATGGCTTCGACATGGACCACGCCGAAGAGGCTCGCATGTTGTACGTTGCGATGACCCGTGCACGCGATGAGCTCGCGTGGATCGACACGCCGGGCGACGTGCGCATCCGAAAGCACAAGGCGACCGATCGATGGGCAAGGTTCGGTTGGCAGCCCTGGCAACGTATAGGGCTGGAGCTCGGATCCGGTGACGTTTCAAAGGACGAGCCTCCGGGTGCGGAGGACTTCGGGACGCTGTGCGCAGCTCTACAACACTACCTGGCCACCGAGGTGCATCCTGCCGACGAAGTCGTACTCGAACGACTCTACGAGGAATCCATAGGGTTTCAGGAAAGCCCACCGTATCTGGTCATGCACGGAGACCGTCCCATCGCGACGGTGTCCCGACAGTTTCGCCGTGACCTGTACCGCTTTCAGCGGCCCGCCGGTAGGCAAAGGCCCTTGGGCTGGCCGCGCAGAATCGCCGGCGTTCGGGTCGACTGTGTGGAGGCGGTGGCTGGCAGCGAGGCTGCCGCGATCGAAGCGGGACTCGGCTCCCATGGTGTGTGGCTCATACCAAGACTCGAAGGTCTCAGCACCTTTGTTCACGACGAGAAGACCGTTTGAGGGGGCGTCGTTGTCCGAGCACGACGAGCACTACCGCTTCAGAGGCGAGCTGCTCAAAGGCCTGAAGCAGGACCTCCTCGGGCCCGCGCGGTCCGAGAACGAGGTTCTCACCGATCCACCGGTGACGACATACGCGACCGGGATCCTGTTTCCTCGCCGTGAAGAGCAGGACGAGAAGGGGCACAAGAGATCGAGGCAGAGCAACGACGAGGCTGACATCGATCTGGCATCCGTACGCTTGTCGTCTGACGAAGTACCGGACACGGGTGTGGCGATGGCCAACGTCCAGGCTCCGTCTTCGATGGGTATGACCTTCGCCGTCGACCCGTCGACCTCGCAGAAGGTGATGTTGACCTTCGAAGTGGCCGTGTACGAACCGGTCGACGAGGCGGGGAACCCGGTCGAGGCAAAGCACGCCGAGCGGCGCAGCACGGAAGACCAAGGCATTCGGTGGCGCCGGCGCCCTCTCTACCCGGCTTCCGTGCAGATCGACCTCGACAATCCTCCAAATGGTAAGCAGAAGCTGCTCGACGGCCTAGAACTCAGGTTGCGGGTCCGGGAACCGCGGGACGGGACGGTGTCGATCACCGCGACACTCGTCAACGTCAATCGGATCGCGACCTCCGATCTGCAGGACCCGCATTGCTTCTTCCAACCGTTGATCAAGGCCAACGGCGCACTCGTCGAGCGCCCGGGGCCTGGAGGAGGCAGTGATCCCGAAGTCGTCGCGAGCCGGCTGCTTCACAGGTACGCCCCGACGTTCGCCGTTGGACACGGGTGCTCCGTCGAGTGGGATTGGAATCCGCCCAGCCCGGACGATCTGATCGAGCGAGCCGACTGCCCCGCCACGGTTCCAGAGGTCCGCACCACGTACGTGCCTTCGCATGAGATGCTGCTAACCGATTCGAATCCCGAGATCGAGACCGGCGCGCTCGGCATGCAGAACCTGGCGACGGCGAGCGACGAGGAACTGTTCAATGCCTTGGACTCGCTCGTCGACGGCTATCGGGTATGGATCTCCCAAAGACGAGATGAAGCAGAACACCTGCGTGGCAACGAGTTCCTCAAGACGATTGAAGCTCACCTGGAAAACTGCGTGAGAGCGCAGGAGAGGATCGAAAGCGGCATCCGCCTGTTGCGCAAGAACCGAGACGCGCTGCGGGCGTTCCGACTGGCTAACGAGGCGATGGCGCTGCAGCGCGGCCGTTCGTCGTGGATCAAGAACAAGCGCCGTGGCCCGGTTGCTCTCGACGGCAAATGGCGTCCGTTCCAGATCGCGTTCGTGCTCCAGTGCCTCGACGGCATCGCTGACCCCGATCATCCGGATCGGGGATACGTCGACCTGTTGTGGTTCCCGACGGGTGGCGGCAAGACCGAGGCCTATCTGGGACTCATCGCGTTCACCGTGTTCTTGAGAAGGATTCGCAAGGGTTCCTCCGGCGGCGGTGTCACGGCGATCATGCGGTACACGCTTCGGTTGTTGACCCTCCAACAGTTCGAACGGGCCGCCTCGCTCATCTGCGCGATGGAGTTGATCCGCAGGAAATCGGGCGCGAACCTGGGCCCGGAGATCTCGCTGGGCATGTGGGTCGGCAAGGACGCCACCCCGAACGACCTGAAACGGGCCGAAGCCAGCCTCGACCTGCTCAGGAAGGGCGACAAGGTTCAGACCGAGGACCCGGTTCAACTCCGTGTCTGCCCATGGTGCGGCACTGCGATGGACGCCAGGAACTACCGCGTCGAGAGTTCGGAGATGACGATCTTCTGTGGTGCGTCCCAATGCGATTTTCGTTCCGGCCTACCCGTCCACGTCGTCGACGAGATGATCTACCGGGTCCGCCCGACGCTGATCATTGCGACTTCGGACAAGTTCGCCCGGATTCCGTGGCGGGCCGATGTCGCGGCGCTGTTCAACCGCGATGTCGATGGCATCCCGCCCCCTGAGCTGATCGTCCAGGATGAACTGCACCTCATCTCGGGGCCGTTGGGAAGTCTTGCGGGTCTGTACGAGACGGTGGTCGATGAGGCTGCCGACCGACCGAAGATCGTGGCGTCGACCGCCACCATTCGCCGGGCAACGAAACAAGGTCGTAGCCTCTTCGACCGAGAAGTGGCTCAGTTTCCGCCTCCTGGACTCGATGCACGCGACTCCTGGTTCGCGGTAGAGACGTCGCGTAGGGACAAGGCGACGCGGCTGTACGTCGGTCTGATCACACCGAACACCAGCCAGGCGACCCTCCTCGTACGGACGTATGCCGCGCTGCTGCACCATGCCGCCCACATCGAGGGAGTCGACACCGTCCGAGACGCCTATTGGACGCTGGTCGGCTACTTCAACAGTCTGCGGTTGCTCGCCGCAGCGGACCTTCAGGTCCGCGACGACGTCCGTGACCGACTGTCGTTGTTGGCAGGCGGCGACGACGGAAAGGCACGGGCGGCGGAGATCGTCGCCGAGCTGACGAGTCGTATCGATTCGAGCGATATACCGACCTACCTGGAAGATCTGGCACGGGCACTCCCGGAGAAAGCCGTGTTGGACGTCCTGTTGGCGACGAACATGATCTCAGTCGGTGTGGACGTCGATCGGCTCGGCCTGATGGCCATCATGGGACAGCCTCAGACGACAGCGGAGTACATCCAGTCGAGCAGTCGTGTGGGACGTCAGCACCCCGGCATGGTCGTGACGATGTACAACGCAGCGCGGTCGAGAGACCGCTCGCACTACGAGAACTTCCTCTCCTATCACTCGGCCCTGTATCGGCAGGTCGAGTCGACCAGCGTCACACCGTTCTCCTCTCGAGCACGAGACCGTGCGTTGCACGCCGTGTTGGTCGGCATGGCCAGATTGATGATCGACGAGGCGCGGCCGAACAAGGCCGCCGCTGACATCGAGAGCTTCCGGCCTCGACTCGACGAACTCGTAAAACTCATTCTCGCGCGAGTGGACAACGTGGCGAAGGAAGAATGCGAGGGGACCAGGGCGCAGCTCGAGTCGATCATCGATGACTGGTCTCAGCTGGCCGCGAGCAATCCGAATCTCGTCTATGAACCACGGCCGAAAAGGGCGGGACCAAGAGGCTCGGCCGCTTCCCTGCTCTGCATGTTCACAGACAACGACTTGGACGAAGCGTATCCCACCCTGTGGAGTCTGCGCGACGTCGACGAGGAGTCCGATTTCTACCTGGAGCGATGATCATGCCTCTGCGCAAGCCGAAACAACGACCATCTGTCGATGACCGGCCGAAGGGGCCGCTCTCCGCGACTCCTCTGGGCGGCGCCCGCAACGCGCAGATCGTCACCACCTACGGTGTAGGAGCGATGGTCGCCATCGGGGATCAGTCGTACATCGTGAGCGGACTGGACACCTGGAAGATCGACGGTACATCGCGGCTGTACGAGCCCCGTCTTCAACGACGTCTAGGGGTCCGGGCACTCTATGCTCCTCCCTCCGACAATCCGTCTTCGGGCGACGGAGTACGTGTGCGGCGGTTCCCTACGCAATACTCCTGTTCAGAGTGCCACGAGCTCAAGGATTTCAAGCACTTCGGAGGCTCGGTCACCGAGAGCAAGTGCCTCAAATGCGAACGGACGCTCGTGCCGTCCAGATTCGTCATCGCGTGCGAGAACGGCCATCTGGACGATTTTCCCTACTGGGCGTGGGTGCACAAGGGCAAGCCTCGAAACCCAGGAAAGTGCGCACTTCGCCTCCACTCCGAAGGACGTACGGCATCATTGCGATCAATGATCATCACGTGCTCTTGCGGCGTCGCGCCGGTTTCAATGGAGGGAGCCTTCGGTAGAAGGGCGATGGAGATGCTGGGGGTTCGTTGCTCCGGTAGGCGCCCATGGCTCGGCGACGGATCCGAGCAGCCCGGCTGTGACGCGGTTCCCAGAACTCTGCAACGAGGCGCGTCGGCCGCGTGGTTCGCGATCAATCGATCTTCGCTGTCGATCCCACCATGGTCGCAGACCCTTCAGAAGGGCCTGGACCGTCACTATCAGGTGTTGGCTTACGCCGTGGACCAGCCGAACGCTGTGGACATCATCAAGAACTCGATCGCGGACACGGAGGTCTCGGCCAGCGTGGAGGCCGTGATCGATGCGGTCAGGTACCGAAAGCAGTTTTCTGATTCGACGATAGTCGAGGCGGAATCGGCCGCCTCCCTGGAAGCGGCCAGTCCCTTCCGATTGGAAGAATATGGACCTCTCTACGTCGGGACGACCATATTCGGCCCGAAAGACGATTTCGAATGCGTCAAACCCAACGATGCCGACCGCACCGAGCTCCCTGCTGGGATCGGGCGCAGCATGCTGGTCAAGCGGCTGCGCGAAGTGCGAGCGCTTCAGTCGTTCACCAGGGTCGAGGCGCCGGACGCACTGCCGGACAAGAAGCGGCACGCCGCTCTCTCGAACGGGAAGGTCGACTGGCTGCCCGCGATCGAGGTGAGCGGTGAGGGCGTGTTCCTCTCGCTCGATCCCGATCGACTCAAGGCGTGGGAGGCATTGTCGGGAGCCGAGGACCGCGCGCGGATGATTCGCGATCGTCATACCAGGCTTCTGCGGGAACAGGCGAAGAAGCATGGGGACGGACGTCCACTCGATCAGATTCGATCGCAGGTGTCGGCACGATTCATTTTGCTGCACACCCTCGCGCATGTACTCATCAATGAATGGAGCCTCGATGCCGGGTACCCGGCCGCCGCGCTTCGCGAGCGGCTCTACGCGGACGACGATCGCGCAGGAGTCCTCATCTACACGGCGACCAGTGACTCGGCGGGCAGCCTAGGGGGTGTGGTCGCCCACGGCGAGCACGAACGACTTACCGAATCGATGGAATCGGCGCTGAATCGGATCGAGTGGTGTTCCCAGGACCCGCCCTGCATGGAGGCGGAGGCCAGCGGAACCGACAGTCTCAATCTCGCCGCCTGTTACGCCTGTGTCATGGTCCCGGAGAGCAGCTGCGAGATGAACAACACCTTTCTCGACCGAGCCGTCGTGATCGGCTCCCCTGCCGATCCGTCCGTTGGGTTCTTCGTCGACTGAGATCGTGTGGCCATGCCTGCGGCGAACCATCACGCCGCGGGCACGGCCCTCGACCACTCCACAATGGACCATCGCGTGCGCAACGCGACCACGTCGGGAGTCGACGAACCGGGACTATCCGAGTCGTCGTTCCGATGTTTCATGCTCCACACCGTCCGTGAGATGCCGCAACAGATCCTCCAGCGCGTCGACACTGGTGAGCCAGCTGGAGAGTTCGGCAGGAGGCGGGACGAGAGCCGCACGACGGCCGTGGAGGTATTCACTGCTAAGTCGATAGATCCATTGTGCCTGCCGCACCCGATCTCGAACAGCTTGCCGGTTCTCCGGCGTCGCCGAGGCCACCAACCCCCACAGCCGGAGGTTGGTCCGGCCGCGCCCAGAGTCGTTCACGAGGGCCGTTCCGGGCAGCGCTTTGGCAAGTCGCTCGATGCGCATTCGCAAGAGCAACAGTTCGCAGCGGGAGCGCAGGAACGGAGACAGACTCTCCTCCGCCACTTCTCGCCATCCGTTCGTCGGCATCCAGTTCATCGGGCCACGGTGTTCAGCAGCTCGGAACAGAAACGCTCCGTTCGATCGATGCGTTCGAGAAGGTGGGCTGGTGTGACCACGAGGCCGAGCGGGTCACCGTGGGCCCCGGAGTTCAGTTCGTTCATGTAGGCGGTCTCACGGAGAACAGCGTTGATCAACTCAGCGGCCGGATGTTGCCTGCCGGCCACTCGGAGGGCGGCTTTCAGGGAGTCCTTAGTACTGAACGCCTTGTTCAACCGGTCGAGGGCATCCTGGATATCGGTGACCGCAGGTCTGCTCACGTCCATGACGAATTGACGTAGTGCCGCATCGACGGCCTGCCTGCAGAACGCGAGTACCAGCAGCCCGGTGGTCGTCGCGGACAGCACACGATGATCGCCGCCGTTGCCGGCGTTCCCGCCCAGGACCGCCCTTGCATCGGCGACCAGCGGCTGCCACGGATGGGAGGCATCGATGTGCACGATATTTCCGTGTGGGTCCCTGCCCAGCTTGATCAGGTGCAGATCGCGAACATGGTGACGCATCACCTCCACCATCTGCTGGTCATGAGTCAGCAGGACGATCTGCCGTCCGGCGCCGGCTTGTTCGGCGACGAGCTGGGCGAACACATCGATGCGGAAGTCGTCGAAGGCGTGGATCGGATCATCGAGAACCAGGAACCGGAACGGCCCCGACTCATCTTCACCCAGCAATAAAGCCAGGACCAGGGCGTTGTACTGACCTGCGGACAGCATGCCCATCACGGTTTCCCGACCGTACATCGACATCGACAGGGTCGTCGATTCGTTCAGGGCTTGATGGTCGGACATTCCCACCTGCAGCGTCAGACCGTCGAAGTCCAGGTCCGCCAACAGGGCGCGCAGCGGCTCGCCGACCTTCGATTCGACGATGTCCCGCCGATCTCTGTGCACACCGTCGAAGGCGGCGGCCACACGCTCTAGCGCGATCTTGCGCTCATCGACCCTCGCGGCGATGCACCCGTACTCCGAGTGGGCGGCGAGCAGTGCCAGGCAGTGTTGTCTTCTTGCGGCGCGCCAGTGTTCAAGAACATCCGATGCAGATCTCAATTCCGACAGCACGGCGTGCACATCACGCTCGAAGGCGTCGTCCTCGAGTACCGAGTCGAGAGCACGCCACGCCGAGTCTTGATCGGATCGCGGTCGGCGCCCGATCATCGGCTCGATGAGAACGCGCAGCCGATGAGTGGTCGTGGCGACCTCGGGCGCCTGGTCCGCGGACTTGAGCAGTGGCAGGAGCCGTTCGACCAGCAGGTCGCCGAGCTCGGTCAGATCCGCCTGCGCGAGGTTGAACTCCTCCCGCACCAGGCGGAGATCCTGCAGGGTTCGCTGTGCGGTTTCACGCCATTCCGATGTCGCTCCGTCGCACACCGGGCAACGATGCTCCTGATGGTCGGAGGTGTGGATCATGAGCTCGCGCAGCGCCGCCAGACCTTCTCCCGTCCACAAACCCCGGTCGCTTTGCTCACGCACTCGCCTATAGCCGTCCACGCTCGTCTTCGCCGACTTCAGTGCCTCCGCGATCCCATGAGCGAGATAGGGGTCGACATTCAACCCGGGCACGACATCATGGTCCGAGCCGAAGCAGTCCGTGAACCAGATCGTGACGTCCTCCGCCGGCGATTCCGGCAGCTCGATCGCCTCCGGCACACGGACCTCAGGATGCTGGTGTGCGAGATCTTCATCGAGATCCGCCAGTGCCGTCGCCACATCGTCTCTGGATTGAGACCAGCGTTCGAGTGCGCGTAAGGCCGCCTCGTACTCGGCCCGCAGAAGATCCCAAAGCTTCCACCAGGTGCTGCCGAGACTCAGCGTGTCGTGCACGAAGTCGGTGAGGTTTCCGGCGCGTAGCCGGTGCGTCATGTGGTCATATCCGACGACGGGGTGGTGCGCGGCGATGGATTCCGCCCACTTCGCGCCAGGTCGCTCCACTGTTCCATGCGGGTCGCCCGCGGGCAACCAAGCGACTTCGACGTCTTCTCCGCCTGCGGTCGAACGCCAGGTGATCCGCAAGTGATCATCTCGATCATTGCCGAGCACGACGACGATCTCCGCTCGCGCGGCGCCGGCATGCACTGCGACCGGCCTGCGCATGTCGGACGGGTTGAAAGCGTACGAATATGAGACTCCGCCGCGAAGCGCGACGTCAAGCGCATCGGTGATCGTCGACTTCCCCGTCCCGTTGGGGGCGTGCACGAGTACCACGGGGGCGGAACGTGGAAACTCAAGCAGCAGTGGGTCGGGCATCGAGCCTTCCGCCCCGGCCGCGTTCGCAGCGCCGCGGAATCCGCTCACCTGAACGGAGCGCAAACCCCACGGTCCCGCCGCAAGTGCATCGTGAAGAACGTCCTCATCTGTGTCGATGTTCTCGCGACACTTGTCGAGAGCCTCCAGTACGAATTGGTCGGCCTCGTCTGAGGTGCCGTCCGGCAGGAGGAGCTCGTGGAGCTCCGCCACCGTCATGGCCTGCCTCGCACCGTCGCCGCGGTCGGTCGATGAGTCGGACAAGCTATCCCCCCTGATCAAGTCGAACGTAGCAGCAGACCTCCACTTCCCTGAGTCGAGGTCTGCGTGGAGATCGCCGCATGTAAAGTGGTCCGGTTCTGGAGACAGACCGAGATCGGGAGCCCCAGGGGGAAGATCGACGATGGCGAAGGTCGTGTTCGCGAAAGAGTTTCAGAAGAATCTGAAACTGGAAGGTTCCCTCAAGTCACGCGCATGGGATCTGCTGCAAAAGCTGAGCAGCGATCCGGACCTGACCGGATTGGATCTCAAGATCCCGCAGGGTGCAAGGGATCCCAGGGTGCGCACAGCCAAGGTCACCGACAACTTCCGAGCGGTGTTCTTCGCCGCGGGCACCGCGGAAGACCAGTACTACGTTCTCGTCGCGATCCGGCCGCATGACGAAGCGTACAAGTACGCTACTCGGATCACCATTCGCCTCAATCCGATGAACGGCATAGCCGAGGTGCTGGGCGACTTCGCCGCACCGCAGGAGGCGCCGGTCTCCAAGACGGATGCGTGCGAGGACGATCGTCCCCTTCTGCTGCCCTACCGAGTCGACGAGCTCAAGGCCATGGGAATCCTTCCCGAGTTGGCAGAACACGCAGTCGTGTTGCGGGACGAGGATGAGCTCGAAAAGCTCTGTCTGCACGCTCCCGCCTGGCAGGCGAGTGCGTTGCTGGACCTGGCCTTCGGTATGCCCATGGACGAGGTCGTGAAGATCTACGGGTCTCCCGAGGGTCGAAGCACGAGCAGCACCATTCCCATTGATGCCAACGACCCGAAACAATTCCGCGACTCGCTCGATCGTGCCGCATCGCAGATGGAATTCGTCCTGGTCGAGGGCGACGAACACCTGCGCAGAATGCTCGACGGCGACTTCGCCGCTTGGCGCACCTTCCTTCACCCCGAGCAACGACAGTTGGTCGAGCGGGACCGCAGGGGTTCCTACCGTGTCACCGGCGGAGCGGGAACGGGGAAGACCGTGGTCGCTATGCACAGGGCCGCGGTACTTGCGGAACGCGACCCCAAGGCCCGCATCCTCGTCACGACCTTCACCAAGAACCTTGCGATCCAGCTCAAAGCGGACCTCAGCCGGCTCGCAGGCCCCGAGGTGCTGGAGCGCATCGATGTCAAGGGTATCGATCAGCTCGCGCGCGACGTCGTGGCGAGAGCCCAGGGAGCACGCACCAAGGTCTTGAACGACCGTGACCAGCAGAGGAAGTGGCAGCGAGCGGTCGATGGCGTGCCCGATCTTCCGGCCGCGGACCGGGCGGTGCTGACGCCCTACTTCCTCATGCGGGAGTACCAGCAGGTCGTTCTCGGGATGAAGGACTTCAGCAGTGCTCAGTATCTGGCCGAGTCTCGAAAAGGCCGGGGCGTTCGACTGAACAGAGTGCAACGCGTGCGGGTTTGGCGCGTCGTAGAGGAGTTCACGCGTCTTCTCGCGGCCGAAGACCGGACCACCTACGCCAACGTCGCGGCCAAGGCGGCCGAGATCGCCAATTCATCGGACCTGCCTTCGTCGAACAGGTACGACCACGTGATCGTCGACGAGGCGCAGGATCTTTTGCCCGCACATTGGCGCCTACTGCGTGGAGTGGTAGCCGAAGGGCCCAACGATCTGTTCATTTGCGAGGACGCCCACCAGCGGATCTACGGCGAGAGAGTGGTGCTGAGCCGCTTCGACATCAATACCAAGGGAAGGTCGCAGCGACTGACGCTGAACTACCGCACGACCAGGCAGACACTTCAGTACGCCACTCATGTGTTGAACGGTGCCGACTTTGTTGATCTCGAGGAGGAGGACGAGTCGACACTGATGTACCGCTCGCTGTTGACGGGCCCGGAACCTGTTAGGCATTCGGCACGATCATGGCGGGACGAGAAGGCTTACATCGCTGACACGATTCGGAGCTGGTTGAACGATCCGGCTCCGCCTTCCGCGGGGGCGGTGGCTGTGCTCACCTACCAATGGGATACCCGTGACGAGATCGTACGGATGCTCCAGAGCTCGGGTATTCCCGCTGTGGCAACGAACATAGACGGCCCCGTGGATACGACAAGTGTCCAGGTCTCCACGATGCATCGAGCAAAAGGAACCGAGTTCGCACGATGCATCGTCGCGGGGGTAGGCGCCGACACGATTCCGTCCAGGTACCGGATCGAAGCCGCAGCCCCGGATGAGCGGCCGGAAATCGAACAGCGCGATCGTTGTCTCCTCTACGTCGCCTGCACACGTCCTCGCGATCAGCTGGTCGTTACGTGGACGGGGAAGCCCTCGCCGTTGCTCCCGACGTAGCGGTCTCACCCGATCAGCACTGCTTCGGCAGCGTGCACGGTACAGGTGCTGATGCGGACAGGGCGGTCTCCGTCTGGCAAACGGTCGCGATCGGCGAGGTCGAGCAAGGCCTTGACCTGCTTACCGCACGGACATCGTTCGTGCTTCGATGAACTGGACCCTCACAGTTTGTCGACGGCACGCGGATCCTGCCTCTGGCACAGTTTCCGTGGTCGGCCCGGGTGCGGTTCGCACCCGGTTCGCACCCGGACCGACCGCAAACGAGCAACTCCTCGAGTGCTTGGTGTAGGACGACTTCGCTCTGCGCCGCAGGCACCACTACGGCACGATCCTGATCGATGTCGAGTCCATCCCCGCCCAGTCGAGGTGCTGACCGCGTGGTTACAGACCCAGCCCGGTGTGGAGGTCGTCTGCGGACCGGACCGGCGCCTACCCCGAGGGCGCCCGCGAAGGCGCGCCGGATGCGCTGCAGATGCCCGATCGGTGAATAGCTTTGCTGGCGCGGTGGAGCGCACGGTCACCCGATACCAGGAATGGTTGCGTGCAGCGGTGGACAATGGTGCCGACTCCGGCCCCGAGTAACTGCGTTCATAGAGCGGTCCTAGGTGTCCCGTCGAGTTCTGGCGTTCGCGGATCTGAGTCCGGTGATCACGCGGTCGGGCCGACGCCGGGGAGCGCCCAGGTTGCCCGGGACGTCGATTCGGTCCGTACAACGGGTGTGCTGATCGCCGCGATCCAGGGCGGTGTGCTGCTCCTAATGCCCACGGGGTCCGCGGAATACCTGGAGTCGGTGCTGGACCTCAGCCTCGGCTACCTGCGCACCGGGACCCCTGCTTGCAGCTGGACCAGTTAGGTGAGGTGCTGCCCGGGCGGGGTGGCGCCTCTCGATCAGCCTTGGTTCTCCGGGACCCAGTTCCGTGCGGCCGGGTGGTACTCGGCCAGCTTGTCCCCGAGTCTGACTCCGGCGTTGATGATCCGCGACTGCTACTGCGGCGTGAACATCGCATAGGGCTTGCCCGGCGCTACGGCACTGGCAGCGTCGAGATCGGCACGAAGTTCCGCGGGCAGCTCGAAATCGAGCGCCGCCAGCGAGGAACCGAGCTGCTCGGTGCTGCTCGCCCCCACGATGGCCGAGGCGATCCCGGGCTGGGTCGCGACCCAGTTGAGAGCTACCTGGGCCATCGTCGCGCCCAGCTTGTCCGCCACGGTCTGCCGCGTCTTCAGCAGTTCCCAGTGCCGGTCCGTCCAGTCGTACCCGATACCGCCCTTGCCACTGAGGCGCCCTTCGCCGGTCAAGCCCTTGTTGGAGTTGCGGTACTTGCCGGTGAGGAAGCCGCTGCCGAGCGGGCTCCAGGCTGTGATGCCGAGTCCCAGGGTCTGGCCGGCCGGGACGTGTTCGGTCTCGATCGATTGGACTGGTGGCAGGGCGTGCCCCTGCATGTGATCGTTTGATCGTGAGCTGACCACTCGTCGTGCCGCGACGTACGGCGATTCGTTTCCGAAGGCTGGTCATGTGTGGGGCGCGTACCCCGGTTGCGGGTGTGGGTACGGGTTCCGGCCACCATAAGGCTGACATGAACGTGCCAGTGCCCTTACCGAGTGCGGGGCGCGTTCGTCGTTTCCAAGCCGCTTCCACCGTGTTTCGGGGTGGTCTTGCGATTTGGGGATAGCTGATCAGACTCCCGGCCAGATCACCCTTTCGCTTGCTCCGCCAGGTGAAACAGCTTGCGGCCTCAACAAGCTACCGCCTGGACAAAAGTATTGTCAGACATGACCTAAGTGTACTGACCGCGGAGGTTGGGCACGGGCCGACACGTAGGTTGATGATCTTGGAATGAGGGAGGGCCTCCAGTTCGGTGTGGATTGCGACATCTACCCGGAGTCACTGGAGGCCCTCGTGTCCCACCGTAATGCCCCGTTGTCCGAAACTGGCAGGCTGCGTCTGGCTCGGTGTGTCGTGGAGGAAGGCTGGCCACTACGCCGGGCGGCGGAGCGCTTCCAAGTCGCGGCCGGGACCGCCCGAGGCTGGGCGGGCCGGTACCGGGAGCTCGGCGAGGCGGGGATGGTCGATCGGTCCTCACGGCCGCATTCCAGCCCACGCCGGACGCCGACCCGGACCGAGCGGCGGATCATCAAGGTTCGGCTGGCACGCCGGTGGGGGCCGGCCCGGATCGCCTACCTGCTGGGGCTGAACCCCTCGACGGTGCATCGAGTCTTGGTCCGCTACAAGATCGCGAGACTGGCGCATCTGGACCGCGCCACCGGTCGGGTGATCCGCCGTTACGAACGCGACGCACCCGGTGAGCTGGTGCACGTCGACATCAAGAAGCTGGGCAACATTCCCGAAGGTGGCGGCCACCGAGCCGTGGGACGGCAAGCCGGGCAACGCCATCGCACCCGCACACCCGGCAAAACCCTCGACGGCAACGGCAACAGTCATGTCGGCTATAGCTACCTGCACAACGCGGTCGACGATCACTCCCGGCCGGCCTACAGCGAGATCCTGGCCGATGAGAAGAAAGAGACTGCGGTCGCGTTCTGGCACCGTGCCCAGCTTTTCTTTGCTGCTAGCGGAATCACGATCCAGCGAGTACTGACTGACAACGGCAGCTGCTACAAGTCCCGCCTCTGGCGCCAGACTCTCGCCAACGCCGGGATCAGCCACAAACGCACTCGGCCCTACCGGCCGCAAACCAACGGCAAGGTCGAACGATTCAACCGCACCCTGCTCGACGTATGGGCCTACGGCCAGCCCTATCACTCCGAAACCGAACGCCGCGACGCCTTCCCCGGCTGGTTACACACCTACAATCACCACCGCGGCCACACCGCACTCGGCGGCCTGCCACCCGCCAGCCGCGTGCCCAACCTCTCAAGCCAGTACACCTAGGCGACCGCCGTGCTCACGTGACCACGGTGACGGTAACGACGGCGGTCGCCGCGGCGACCGCCGCGGTGGTGCGGGTCACCGCGGTGCTCACGGCTTCGGCGCCCCAGTTGCCCTTCTCGAATTCCTTCGCGCGCTTGTAAACCTTGCCCGACCACTTGATGGGCGGCCGCAGAGCCGGGAGGGCGCCGCTCGAGGAGAGCAGGGCGATCAGCGCCCCGGTGCGGGTGTCGGGGCTCTCGCCGTCTTCCAGCACCGCGCGGATCTTCCGCCGCAGTTCCGCTTCGTGTCCGGTGTCCTCGGCCGGCAGCCTGGTCGTGGGGAACACGCCCAGCACCCGCTTCTTCTCGAGACGAATGAGGCCGCGCTCGAGCAGCCGATCGATCACCGGTTTCCGGAGCCCACCGCCGATTTCGAGCAGGAGTGTCTGGACTCGGCGGGGTCGCTCGGAGACCTTCTCATAGGCGGACCGG
Source organism: Saccharopolyspora sp. NPDC050389 (assembly GCF_040655595.1). Taxonomy (NCBI): domain Bacteria; kingdom Bacillati; phylum Actinomycetota; class Actinomycetes; order Pseudonocardiales; family Pseudonocardiaceae; genus Saccharopolyspora; species Saccharopolyspora sp. NPDC050389. The sequence continues at coordinate 95,141 of NZ_JBFAKG010000022.1, read as the reverse complement.
AGCAGGGGATCCGAGGGCGGACCATCCCCGACCGGGAGGATCTTGGGGCCGTTCATGCCCTCGCTGCCGTCGGTCTCGACGCTGCCACGGAGCGCCAGCTCGGCGAGCACGGCGCCGCCGAGGGTGTAGTGAAGGGTGCCAGCTGCCGCAGGGATCCCCGTCTCGTCGTCGAGCAGCAGCATCATCAGATCCTCGACGAGCAGCATGTCGTTCGGCATGTTCTCCCTCTTTTTCGGCACTTACAGCCAGCGCGGGTTCAATGGGTTAGCGCAACGCCTTGTCTGCTGCGAGGTGTTCGTGATGGGGCGTCCTGCGTTGCCGTTACAGGTCCAGCGCCAGTTTTGGTCGATGATGCGGACCGGAGTTGTGCTCGACGACGCGGCGGCCGTTGTCGGCGTGTCGAAGACGGTCGCCTGGAGGTGGTTCCGCGAAGCTGGCGGCGTGATACCTATAACCGCTCCGGCGGACCGTGCCGAGGCGCAGTATTCACGGCTGTCTTTTGCCGAGCGTGAGGAGATCAGCTGTCGCCGCGCCGCAGGTGCCGGGATTCGTGCGATCGCCCGGGCATTGGGGCGGTCACCGTCCACAGTGAGCAGAGAATTGGCACGGGGCACTGTCCGCCGCAAGACCGGATACCGGGCATCGGTCGCGCAGGCTCGAGCCGATGTTCGTTCCCGGCGACCGAAGGTCTCGAGGCTGGCGCAGAATGACCGGCTCCGCGAGCATGTCCAGCAACAACTTCGGGACAAGCTCAGTCCGGAGCAAGTCAGCCAGCGCCTCATCGTGGACTACCCCGACGAGCCGGAGATGCGTGTGTCCCACGAGACGATCTACCGGGCCCTCTACGTCCCAGGACGTGGTGCGCTGCAACGGGGTCTGGTGCGATGCATGCGAACAGGCCGGACACTGCGGAAGCCTCGGCGAAAGGTAGCCGAGCGCCGCGGACGGATCGCGGACATGGTCAATATCAGCGAGCGTCCAGCAGAGGTGGAGGATCGGAAGGTGGCCGGGCATTGGGAAGGCGATTTGATCGCCGGCCCACAGCATCACTCCGCGATCGGCACACTCGTGGAACGCGCCACCGGGTACGTGATCCTGCTCCACCTACCCGACGGTCATGGGGCGGTTGAAGTGCAACAAGCCATCATCGCGGCGATGAACTCGTTGCCGCGGTCCTTGCGGCGAAGCCTGACCTGGGATCAAGGCCGCGAGATGACCAATCACGTCCAGATCGCCGCTGCGACGGGGATGGACATCTTCTTCTGCGATGCCCACTCACCTTGGCAGCGAGGCACCAACGAGAACACGAACGGCTTGCTGCGCCAGTACTTTCCCAAGGGAACCGACCTGTCCGGATACCACCGAGACTATCTGGAGTTCGTCGCCGCCCAACTCAATCGACGACCCCGCAAACGACTGGGATGGAAAACACCCACCGAAGCACTCGATGCGCTACTCTCGCCATCCGACCCACCCGGTGTTGCACTGATCGCGTGAATCCGCCCACAGTCGTGTTCGCGTGCGTACCGGGCCGCTTCGTGCCGGGTCTGGGTCTGGGTCTTCTGCATGGCGTTGGAGAGGTAGTTGCGCACCGTGCCTTGTGCGAGGTGGAGTTGGGCGGCGATGTCGGCGACGGAATAGCCTTCGCGGGTCGCGCGCAGCACGTCGATCTCCCGGTCGGTGAGGGGGCAGTCGTCGACGACGGCGAGCGCGGAGACGTCCGGGTCGATCCAGCGCTTGCCTTCGTGCAGGACTGTGATCACCGAGGTGATGTGCAAGGGTTCGGCGGATTTGCTCACGAAGCCCTGGACTCCGAGTTTGAGCGCTTTGCGGAGCACCCCGGGTTTGGCGTGGCGGGTCAGCATGAGGATGACCTGGTTCGGCCGGGTGCGGCGGATCTCCGCGACGGCGCCGAGCCCGTCCACGCCGGGCATTTCGAGGTCGATGACGAGCACGTCGGGTTGGTGCCGCAGGGTGGCTTGGACGGCCTCCTCGCCGTTCTCCGCTTCGGCGAGCACGGTGATGTCGCCCTCGAGCGGGAGCAGCGCGGCCATCGCCTTGCGGAGAAGGGCTTCGTCGTCGGCGAGCACCACGGTGGTCATCGGTTTCCCTCTGCTTTGGAACGTTGGTGCGGGAATGCCGCGGCTGTCCGGAACTGACCGTTGTCCTGCTCGACCGTCAATTCGCCTCCGTCGGCGGCGACGCGTTGTTCTAGGGCGGCCAGCCCTCGGAGCTCGGGCAGCGGAGCTTGTTGGGCGCCGTCGTTGACGATGCTGATACTCGACTCCGACAGGGTGATCCGCACCTGCGTCGCCTGGGCGTGGCGCAGGATGTTGGTGGTCGTCTCGCGGAGGACCTGGCCGAGCAGTTCGCTCGCGCCCGGGTCGACATCGGCTTCGCGTTTGATGCGCACGTCGATGCCGGCGGCCTCGAAGAGGTTCCTCGCGTTCTCCAGCTCGGCGGAGAGGTTGAGCCGCCGCTGCGCGTAGGCGAGCTCCTTGGTCTGGGTGATGGTGTCGCTGACCAGGGCGTGGATCTCGCGTAGCTCCTGCTTGGCTCGTTCGGCGTCGCTGTCCACCAGTTTCTGGGCGAGCGCCGTCTTCAGCTTCACCACGTGGAGGGTGTGGCCCTGGATGTCGTGCAGGTCGCTGGCGAACCGGACGCGTTCGCGAGCGACGGCCAGCTCCGCTTCCCGCTCCCGCGCCTCCTCCAGCTCCGCGACGACGTCGTAGAACCGCTTGTTGGGGAACATGAGTCCGGTCAGCACCACGGTGACGCCCGTGGGGATGAGCACGTACCGGATCAGAACGTCGGGCACGTCCTCGTGCGACACCAGCAACCTCGCCGCGCCCACCGCGGCGACATAGCCGACCAGCGCGGCGGCCGCCCAGCCCCGGCGGCGCGACAACTGGGGGATGACGAACGCGCCCACGCAGGAGATGCCGAAGAACGCCGCCCCGCCGCCGACCACCAGTACGGAGAAGGGCCACACGGCCGCCGTGACGACCAGGCAGGCGAGCGCGACGCGCAGGACATCGCCTGCCGCCCACCGCACGAACGCCACCAAGGTCGCCACCACGCCGGCGCTCAGGACGACGGCTTGCCACCAGGACCGGGCGTCCACGACCACCACCACCGCCCCGACGACGACGAACAACGGGACGAACATGGTGAGGTTGAGCTTGCGCAGCTGTCCCCGCGACGGCTCGGTGTCCTCGGACACCGCGCGTGCCGGGCTCACTGATCCGCACCTGGCTGCCGGGCGGTCGGGTTGCGCAGCGGGCCCGCGACTGTCCACATCAGCCATGCCCACGGTCGGCAGCATCGGTCAGTGGGCCGGCGTTCATGGGTGGCTCTCCGGGGTCGAACAGCAGGGTCGGCTCCACACTATTGTTCCGATCTGGTGGTCAGCACCAGTGACACTGCGTCATGTGTTCACCGAAGGAATGTCATGGCGAAGTGGTGACGTGGTCGCACTGGGGGATGCGCCCTCGAACGGCTGAGATCAAGGGCATGACCTCGACACCCGTGATCGACGTAGCACGTCTCAACCTCGAGTACGGCGACTTCCACGCCGTGAAGGATCTGTCGTTTCAGGTGCGGCGAGGCGAGTTCTACGCCCTGCTCGGCACGAACGGGGCCGGGAAGACTTCGACCCTGGAGACCATCGAAGGTCACCGCGCGCATACGTCGGGCACCGTGCGGGTTCTCGGGCGGAGCCCGCGGGACCGGGCCGCCGTGCGGCCCAAGATGGGAATCATGCTGCAGGAGAGCGGATTCTCCCCGGATCTGACGGTTAGGGAGTCGGTCTGGCTGATCGGAAACCTGACCCGGCGCACGGACCGGGTCGAGCGGGTGCTCGGCATCGTGGATCTCACGCGCAAGGCGAGCACGAAGGTGTCGCAGCTGTCCGGCGGTGAGCAGCGGCGACTGGACTTCGCCGCCGCCGTGTACGGCACGCCGGAGCTGGTGTTCCTGGACGAACCCACGACCGGATTGGACATCCAGTCCCGGGACGCGCTGTGGGACGCGGTGGACAAGCTGCGCGAGGACGGCTCGACCGTCGTGCTCACCACGCACTACCTGGAGGAGGCGCAGCAGCGCGCCGACCGCATCGGCCTGATGCACAAGGGAACCTTCCACCGGCAGGGGACCGTCGCCGAGCTGACGCGGACGCTGCCCGCCGTGATCCGGTTCGCCCTTCCGCCGTCGGCTCCGGCTCTGCCGCTGCCGGGCAAGCGCGAGAGCGACGGGAAGTTTCTCATCGAGACCTTCAGCCTGCAGAAGGACCTGTACACCCTGCTCGGGTGGGCGCAGGACAACGCGGTGGAGCTGCGTGAGCTCGAGGCGGGCCCGACCCGGCTCGACGACGTGTTCCGCGCCATCGACAACGACTAGACCACCGCATTCTTTCCCGAAAAGGGGACCTCCGTCATGCTTTCGATCGCTCTCAGCGAGCTGATCCAGATCTTCCGGAACCGCTCGGTGCTCATCACCGGTTTCGTGATGCCCGTCGCGGTCAGCGCGTTCTTCATCTATCAGCACGAGCTCTTCGCCGCGGTGGGCAGCCTCGGCTACATCGCGGCGATCGTGATGTTCACCGTCTGCGTGTTCGGGCTCTACGCCAGCTCGGTCACCACGCTGGCTTCGCGCAGGCAGAACCTGTTCCTCAAGCGGCTGCGCTCCACCGCTGTCGGCGACGCCGGCATCCTGGCCGGGCTGGTGCTGCCGATCACCGTCATCGCGCTGATCCAGGTGGCCGTGATCATGACCGTGCTGGGCGTGGTCACCGGCATGCCGGACAGCATCGGGATCTTGGTGCTGGCCGTCCTCGCCACGGTGAGCATGATGATCGGCCTGGGCCTGGCCACCGCGGGCCTGACCAACTCGCCCGAGCACGCCCAGGTCACCACGCTGCCCGTCAGCCTCGGCGTCATCGCCGTGGCCAGCTGGGTCGGCATCGCGGGCACCGAAGACCTCACCCTGCTCAAGCGGCTGCTCCCCGGCGGCTCGGCCACCGAACTGGTCGTCAACGCCTGGAACGGCGGCGTCGCCGTCACGGACTCGCTGCTGCTGCTCGCGCCCACCATGGCCTGGGTCGTCGTCGCCGTCGTCCTGGCCTCCCGGTTCTTCCGCTGGGAGCCCCGCCGATGAGGAACGGGTAGTTCGATTCTGTTGTGGCGCAACGGCAAGGTTTCGATTTCGCTCAGTGCCCCACATTCGTCCATTGTGGATTGTTGATCTCAAGTCAGAGGAGAAGCACAGATGCGCAGACCTGTCCTGACCGTTCTCGTCGCCGCAGTGGTGGCGACCTTGACCACGGCGGGAGCACCGGCGACGACGCCTGGCCCGCTGAGTTGGGGGCCGTGCCCGGCAGACGTCGCCAAGCCCGGCCTGGAGTGCGCCACGCTCGACGTTCCGCTGGACTACCGCGACCCCGACGGGCAGACGATCACGATCGCGGTCTCGCGCCTGGCGAGCACCAACCCGGAGAAGCGCCGCGGCGTGTTGCTGACCAACACCGGCGGGCCGGGCGGTGCGGGACTGGACTTCCCGGCCCTCCTGCGGGACGGGGGGATGCCGCAGGACGTGCTGGACAGCTACGACGTGATCGGGATCGACCCGCGCGGGGTCGGCCACAGCACGCCGGTGACCTGTGACCTGACGCTCGCGGAGCACCCGACCAACATCCCGATGTTCGCGCGGAACGCCGCCGACGTCGAGGACGAGGCCAAGAGGGTGGCCGGCGTCGCCGAGAAGTGCGGATCGTCGGCGACGGCGCCGTTACTGCCGCACATCACCACGGCCAACACCGCGCGCGACATGGACCGGATCCGCGAGGCGCTGGGCGAGTCGAAGGTGTCCTACTTCGGCATCTCCTACGGCACCTACCTCGGGTCGGTCTACACCACGATGTTCCCGCACCGCAGCGACCGGTTCTTGGTGGACAGCGCGACGGGCCCCGGCGGCTGGGACGCCTCGTTGGCGAGGATGTTCGGGCAGGGCTTCGAGGGCAGGTTCCCGGACTTCGCGGAGTTCGCCGCCGCACGCCCCGAGTACGGCCTCGGCGAGACGCCGGAACAGGTGACGGCGAAGTACTTCGAGCTCGCCGCGCGGCTGGACGCGACTCCGAGCCCGGACGGCTACAACGGCCAGGCGTTCCGCTTCGTTACGTTCTCCAGCCTCTACTACGACAGGAACCTGCCGCAGCTGGCCGAGACCTGGCGTGCGCTCGACACCGGCAACCCGGTGCCGGTGCCCGAGTCCGGCGCCGGCGAACAGCCGTCCGCTGCGACCGGAGTGCCCGCTGACAACTACCTGGCCAGCCAGCTGCACGTGATCTGCAACGACTCCGACTGGCCGGAGGACGTGCGGACCTACCAGCGCAACGTCGCGATCGACGGGTTCCGCCGCCCGATGTTCGGCGCTGCCGGGGCCAACATCACGCCGTGCGCGTTCTGGCCGTCCGAGCCGGTCGAACCGCCGGTGGAGATCACCGACGAGGGCCCGTCGAACGTGCTGATCCTCCAGAACCTCCGTGACCCGGCCACGCCGCTGGCCGGCGCCAGGGAGCTGCGGAAGGCCTTCGGGAACCGGGCCCGGATGGTGACGGCCGACCAGGGCGGCCACCTGGCGTACCTGGTCATGGGCAACCAGTGCGCCAACGACATCGCGACGAAGTTCCTGGTCACCGGTGAGCGTCCGCAGCACGACCTCGCCTGCGGAGCTGAACCGGCCTGATCCGGCGACCGCGCAGCGGAGCACGAGCCCCGCGCCCCAGCGGTCGAACTCATGCGCTTCGCCGGGATGGCCGACCCCATGAGACACCGTTCTCTCGTGGCCGAATCTGGCGCATGCTGAACGACCCGGACGTGATGCCGAACTGGTGCTCGTTCGCTCGCGTGAGTCAGCGATCGACCGAAGGAGCCCCTCGCGACGTCCTCACCACTCGGCGGCGGTACGACTGTTCACGGATGAAGTGGTTCTTCGTGCTTGTGACGCCCAATCCTCGGAGGACGTCGAGTGTTCGGATGGGCTGTTTTGGCGCCGGAGTCGGGAGCCTTCCACATTGGACAGACCATGCACGCGTGCATGATCCGGCACCGCAGCACCAACTCGGCCTTCGGCCGTCCCGTCTTCGCCACAGGCCGTGAGGGGTGGGGCGACTTCGGCCCGCACCCCTCACGGCTTGGTTCGCCGCTCCTTGACGTCGCGGATCGTTTCTCAACCGGAAGTCCGGGCCGCCTCGCAGGTCATGTCCCGCTCGGGCATCGTGCCGTCGACCAGGTAGCTCGTGGTGACGTTCAACGCACAGGGATTGGTGCCGAGGACGTACGCCCCGTGCCCACTCCCATCGACGCTCAGCAGCCGGGACCGCTCGCCGAACTTCTCGTCGAGCAACTCGGCGCCGCGGAGCGGTGTGACCGGGTCGCGCTGGTTCTGCACGACCAGGACGTTGGTCGGCCCGTCGTCGCTGACCTCCACCGGCGGCTCGGACGGCCCCTGCTGCCAGTAGGCGCAGGGCATGATGTTGGCGGTGGCCGCGCCGTAGAGCGGGTACTTCTTGCGGTCCTCGGCGACGGCGCGCTGGTAGGTCTGGACGTCCTCGGGCCATTCGACGTCGTTGCAGGTCACCGCGAGGAAGACCGACCAGCTGTTGTCATTCGGCGAGGGTGCCGCGGTGCCTGCCGGCTGGTTGCCCGCGGGCGCCGCCCCCGCGGAGTTGAGCAGCGACTGCCAGCTCTGCGCAGCCTGACCGTACGACGACTCGTTGTAGAGCGACACGAAGGTGCTCAACCGGAAGAGGCTGCCGTCCATCCCGTCCACCGGGGTCTCGTCAAGTCGCTCGGCGATGGTGAAGTAGGTCTTGCGCACCTCCTCCGGTGTGCGGCCCAGGCCGTAGCTGTCGTGCCGCGCGGCGGCCCATTTCGCGAAGTCCGGGAACGTCTCCTCCATTCCCCGGGCGTACCTGCGCATCCCGTCGTGGTCGAGGAAGGTGTCGCCGATGTTGCTGTCGAGCACGATCCGGTCGGAGCGCTCTGGGAACATCGAGGCGTACGCGGCACCCAGCGCGGTCCCGTAGGAGAACCCGAGGAAGCTGGCCTTTTCCTCGCCGAGCGCGGCCCGGATCCGGTCCAGGTCGCGGGCCGTGTTCGCCGTCGTCAGGTGACGCAGCCGTCCCTGGCGGTCATTCGCCGCGCACTGCTCGGCGGCCCCCTTGGCGATCGTCGCCTGCTCGGCGACCGCCGCGTCGTCGACCGCGTACGGCGGGATGTTGCTGAAGTACGCCTGATCATCGGTGAAACCGCAGCCCACCGGCGTCGAGTGCCCGACCCCGCGGGTGTCCATGCCGATCAGGTCGTAGCTGTCCAGGACGTCGGCCGGCAGGCCCCGGGAGAACAGGAGCTTGGAGAACCCCAACCCGGACCCGCCCGGACCACCCGAGTTCAGCAACAGCACGCCGCGCCGCTTGTCCGGGTTCTTGCTGGCCAGCCGGGAGATCATGATCTCGATCTGCGCGCCCTCGGGATCGCTGTAGTCCAGGGGCACCGGCACGGTGGCGCACTGCAACTGCGGTGGGTCGGCCGGGACGTCTTCGGGACACGCGCCCCACTGCACCTGCGCCGCGGGCTCGTCGCCCTGCTCGGCGGCCACGGCGGGCACCCCGACCAACGCCCCGGTGAGGCCGAGCACGGCCATCAGGGGCACACCCCGGCCAACACTCCGTATTCGATCCACGTGTTCACACTCCCGACGCAATCTCACAGGTGGTTCTGCCGACTGCCACTCCACACCGTGCCCTCGGGGCACGGTCAAGGTCGACACGTCGAGACCGCGCCGCGTGCGGCCGCCTTCGCGTCCGTGGGCAAGGCGTTCCAACGCGACCGGCGTGCGGGCAACCGGGTGCAGCTCCTTCAGCGCCGCCATCTCCGCGGACCCCGTAGACGTGGACCCGGCGAGCTGCACGCCGACAAGGCCTACGACCACGCGGACTTGCCTACCGCCGGCTCGCCATCCGATACGAGCGCAAGGTCGACCACTTCTGCGCCTTCCGCACCCTCGCCGCCGCTCTCACCTGCTACAAGAAACTCCGCAAAGCGGCCACATTAGACACTCGCTCAGGCAACAGACCAAGGATTCAAGGCACTTTTGGTGGGCTGCCGGTTCGGCGGTGAGGTCCAGCGCGTCGGTCTGGTAGACCTGCTTCACCCAGCTCGGCTGGTACAGCGAGTCGAGGTAGCGCTCACCGAGGTCGGGCGCGATGGTCACCGCCGTGACGTCGGGCCCGAGCCCGTTGGCCGCCAGCCACTGGGTGGCGCCGCTGATGACGGTGCCGGTGGAGCCGCCGAAGAGGAAACCCCGGGAGGCCAGCCGGTGGCAGGCGCGCACCGTGTCGATCTCCTCGACCAGCACCACGTCGTCCACGAAGGACTCGTCGAGCAGGTCCGGCCGGACTCCGGTGCCGAGGCCGGGAATCATCCGGGGCGCCGGGGGCCCGCCGAAGGTGACCGAGCCGACCGCGTCGACGGCCACGATCCGCACGTCCGGCCGGAACCGCTTGAAGTACCGGGCGCAGCCCATCAGCGTGCCCGTGGTGCCCGCGCCGACGAACAGCACGTCCAGATTGGGAAAAGCCCGGTCGATCGACGGCGCGGTGGTCCGGTAGTGCGCCGACCAGTTGTCCGGGTTCGCGTACTGGTTCAGCCACACGTACCGGTCGTCGTCCTCGCAGAGCTCGCGCACGTGGGCGATGCGCGCGGCCAGATACCCGCCCTCGGGATCCAGTTCCGTGACGGTGTGCACCTGGGAGCCGAGGGTCTCCATCAGCTGCTTGGCGGCCAGGTTGCACCGCGAGTCGGTGACGCACACGAACTTGTAGCCCTTGCTCGCGGCGAGCACGCTCAGCGCCACCCCGAGGTTGCCCGACGACGACTCCACCAGGATCGAGTCCGGGCGCAACGCCCCGGACCGCTCCGCCGCGGCCACCATCGACTCGGCCGCCTTCAGCTTGATGGACCCGGCGAAGTTGAACCCCTCGCACTTCAGGTACAGCGGAATCCCGATGGTGGGCCGGAGGTCGACGTACAGGTCGTCCTCGTTGAATTCGTGCGGCTGCGAGATGATGGGCACCGGGACTGTCTCCGTCTTGTCCGAAACGAACCTGCTTGCGGGTCAGCGCGAACCGGCCACCACCTGTCAGCCGTAGCGGCGGAGTTCGGAGAAGAAGTCCGGGATCACCGTCGGGTTCCCGTGGGTCGTGACCTCGTCGTAGATGTACTTGCCCACCGCCAGGTCGAGCACGCCGAGCCCGAACGGGGAGAACACCACTGGCCGGTCCGTCGGCACCTTGAGCTCGCCGGCGAGCACGTCGTTGATCGTGCCGTCCAGGAAGTCCCGGTTGCCGGTCCGCTGCTCGGCGAGGTGCGGCGAGGTGTCGGCCTTCAGGCAGTGCTCGACGTCGTCGACGACGTTCGCCGAGGACAGGATGATCTCCGGCGACAGGTCGCGCAGGGACACGTGCAGCACCAGCGGGTTGTGCTCGAACCAGGCCGGGTCGTGCACGTGCGGGGTGCCGGCGACGGTCGCGAAGACCACGAGGTCGGCGGACCTGATCAGGTCTTCGGCGCTGTCGTGCACGGTGATCCGCGTGCCGTCCTCGGCGCGCTCCAGGTAGGACTTGAAGCCCGCGGCGTGCTCGGCGGACAGGTCGTGCACGCCGATCTCGTCGAACGTCCAGTCCGTCGCCCGCAGGTAGCTGTGGATGTAGCGGGCGATCAGGCCGACGCCGATGAAGCCGACCCGCCGCGGGCGGCCCCGGTCCCGGCTGAGGTGGTCGGCGGCCAGCGCCGCCGACGCCGCGGTGCGGGTGGCGCTGATGACCGAGCTTTCCAGGCAGGCGAACGGGTATCCGGTGTCGTGGTCGTTGAGCACCAGCACCGCTGATCCGCGCGGGATCCCGGCCGCCACGTTCTCCGGGAAGCTGGAGATCCACTTGATCCCGTCGACCGCCGAGTCACCGCCGAGCGAGGCGGGCAGCGCGATGATGCGCGACGTCGGCCGGTCGGGGAAGCGCAGGAAGTACGACGGCGGGTTGACCGTCTGGGCCGCGCCGTGCAGCCGGTAGGCCGCCTCGACTATGTCCACGACCTGCTTCTGCCGCCCTTCCAAGGACTCCTGCACCTGGGCGCCGGAGATCACGGTGAAGGCTGGGACGTTGGCTAAGTCGGACATGCTGGGAGCTCCACTCAGGTCTGGGACGGAAATTCGATTTGTGATCATGACGGTGCGACGATCGGCGAGCAATCCGCCAGCCGAACCAGCTCGCCCATCGCCATCAGCACCTCGCGGCCGTGCGCCCGCGCGATGTCGTCGACCGGCATCAGATCCCCGGCGTGCCGCGGTTTCCGCGGCGTGCGCTCCACGAAGACCTTGCGGCGCAGGGTGATCGCGTCGTCCTCGATCGGCGTGCCGCTGCGGCAGCGGTTGTTGAACGGTAGGCCTTCCGGGCCGGACCACATCACCAGATAATCCCGTATCCCGGGGTCGATCGTCCACTCGTTGAGGTACGCGATTTCCCGGCCCTCCGCTCATCGCCGGTGCCACCTCGGATATCGGACTGCTCGGCGTGCGAATAGGCTGTGGGAACCGGGATTGCTCCGAACGGAGTCGGTCCATTCGCGACCCGTGAGAAACCGAGTTCGTGATCGCCGGAAATGCGCGAATTGTGGTACCTCGGATGTTGAGATCGAGGTTCTCGCGACGTGCCTCTTTCGCGTCGGTGCGATCTGAAAGACCGGCGGGCAGCAGCGCCATGTCGATTTCATGCGCCACCGGAGGCCGGGACACGGGTGAACAAGAGGCGTCGGGGAGATAGGGTCTCGGTTACGTACACCCGATCTGCAGCAGAGCAGGGGGCAAGATGGCGGACGCGTTCGCGGACGAGGATCTCCCGGTGGTGGGCGGCCATGACGCGTGATCGCGAACCTCTCACGTCGGCCGAATGCGCATCGTCCGGTCGAATCCTCGAGATCGCCTGCGACGAGTCCGGTTACGAGGGCGACAAGCTCATCGGCACGACGACCGATGTGTTCGCGCACGCCAGCGTGCAGTTGAGCGCCGAAGTCGCCGAGGACTGCATCCGGGAACTGCGCGGCAGAATTGGTTCGCCGGCGACGGAATACAAGGCGAACCACATACTCCGGGAGAAAAGCCGACCGGCCCTCGAGTGGCTGTTCGGGCCGTCTGGTCCGCTGCGGGGCACCGCGAAGGTGCAGCTGATCGACAAGGCGTTCTTCGTCGTCGGCAAGGTCCTGGACCTGCTCGTCGAGCGGGTCGGTCACCCGGCGAGCATCGGGCTGCACCAGGACCGGCAGGCGAAGGCCACGGCGGTCACCCTGTACCGAGATGGCCGGCGCGCGTTCAGCCGCGAGCAGTGGGGCAAATTCCTGGTGTCGGCCAACAACCTGATGCGGGTCAAGAGTCGCGGTGACGTGCGAGTCCTGGTCGACGCGTTCTTCCATTCGGTCGGGGCACTGCGCCTGGCCGGGGCGCCGGAGCGCGTCGACGAGATTCTGGCGCGGCTCGTCCAGGCCCGGCCGCAGGCGGACGCCCTCCGCGCACACTTCCTTCACGATCCGCGGCGGATCCCGGTGGCGGACCCCCTGGTGCCGGCCATCGTTGAGGCCATCGACCACTGGAGCGGCGGCGGCAGCACCGTTCGCGTGGTGCATGATCAGCAGAATTCGCTGTCCGGGGAGCGCATCGCGCAGATCAAGGAGATCTTCGGTCATCCGAACCCGACGCTGCTCGGTTACGTGCCGACCGGCAGGCTGGCCGACCTGGCCCTCGTCGATTCGCTCTCGGACCCGCGGGTTCAGGTCGCCGACTTCCTCGCGGGCGTGGCGCGGAAGATCGCGTCGGACGAACTCAACAACCGGGGCACTCCAGAGCTCACGGCGCTGTTGCGGCCATACGTGAATCCGCGCTCGGTCTGGGGTGACGACCGCAGTTGGGCCCTGCTGAAGCCTGCGTCGAGCTTCCAGATCGCCGAGGACGGCCCCGGGTTGGTGCCGCGAGAACGAAGCCGCTGATCTCCGGTAGGGCGGGGGAGGGATGGCCGCCCGGTGCTCCGGTCGTGGGCGGGTGGCTATTCGTACCGTGGCGCCAGCACCTGATCGATGTTCTGCACGAATGCCGCCAACTCGTCGTGAGTGCGCACGGTTCCGCGGCAGGTGTAGATCCGCTCCTGGAAGCCGCGCCGCCAATCGACCGCCGACTGCGTGGGCATCAGCAGTTCGAGCTGGTCCACTTCGGGCAGTGCGCGGGCCGTTGCCAGCCCCGGCAGTTCCACCAGCCGGCGCGCCTCCATCGGCGGGAGTCCGAAGTAGTGGTACACGACGCCGTCGCACGGGCCGACCTTGGTAGACAGGTCGCGGCCGAGCGCGATCTCCGCGGCGAGCTGGATCAGGTCGATGCCGTGCCCGCGGTGGAACAGGTCGTGGATCGGATGCCCGAGCCGGCCGTTGACCTCGATGATCCGCGGGCCTCCGGCGGTCAACATCAGCTCGGTGTGGCAGATCGAATCACCCACCCCCAGCGCGGTGAGGGCGCGGGCGGTCAGGTCCAGCGCGGCGTCCTGGGCGGAGTCGGGCAGGCGGGCGGGCAGGTAGCTGCCCTGCTCGCGGAACGGCGGCGACAACGCCAACTTCCCGGTGATGCCGAGGTGGTGGACCAGCCCACCGCGGACAACGCTCTCCACCGACACGTAGCTGCCCCATGGCGGTTCCACCCGGTCGCCGAACAGGCGTGTCTCCAAGACGAATCCGTCGTCCGGGGCGCACCCCTGCGGCTCGATCGACTTCGCCACGACATCGAAGAGTTCCGCCGGCGAATCGATGGGATACGTGTGCGTGCCGCCGAAACCCCGGTTCGGTTTGAGGACGCCCGGCAGCGGCACGATCTCGGCGGCGCGCTCGGCCGATTCGCGATCCACGACGAGAGCGGTCGCGATGTGATCCACGCCGTGCTCGTTGAGGATCGTGCGCTGCGAGTACTTCCTGGTGAGGTCGTGCGCCACCGCCGTGGTGTGGAACGGCAGCCCGAGGCCGGCCGCGAGCTCCGCCGTCGTCTCCAGCTGGAAGTCGCTGAACGTCATGATGCCGCGCGGCCCGAAGTCCGCGAGGTCGTCGGGCGAGGCGACCACCGCCAGGTCCGCGAGCATGTCGGCGACTTGCCGGTTGTGGTCGGATTCGGGCAGCACGAACACCGGTTCGACCAGGTCGGCCAGGCTCGTCAGGATCTCCAACGGAGTCGCCGCGCCGACGTCGTAGACGATCGCAACCTGCTCCACATGTCCTCCCTTTCGGTGCTGTTCCATTTGGCATACATAAGTCAGGGCACCCACAGCCAGGCGGGCGCTGTAACTCCCGCAGGGGGGCCGCTACCGGCACCGCCACGCAGAACGAGGTTGGAAAAACCTCATCGAAATCCGCGGCGCGGGCGAGTCAGGCAGCGCTGACTTTCAACGGCAGCCGGGTCATGCCGAGGATGAAGTTCGAGCGCAACCGCTGCGGCTCGCCGGCCAGCTCGAAGCGCACGCGATCGGCGACGATCCGGTCGAACAGCAGGGAGAGCTCGGCCGCGGCGATCGGCGCCCCGATGCACCGGTGAATGCCGGCGCCGTAGGACAGGTGGCGGTTGGGCGTCCGGCCGATGTCGAACACGTCCGCGTCCGGGAACTGCGCCTCGTCCCGGTTCGCCGACACGTTCCAAAGGGTCACCGAGTCTCCCTCCCGGATGAGCACGTCGCCGCGCCGCACATCGGCTTTGGCGACCCGCTGCACGTAGGCGTTGGTCGAGCTCCACCGCAGCATCTCCTCGATCGCGTCCTTGGTCAGCTCGGGCGCGGACAACAACCGGTCGTACTGCTCCGGGTGTTCGACGAGGGCGAGCATTCCGGTGCACGCCGTGTAGGACGAGGTCTCGTTGCCGCCCACCGCGACGTTCATGCAGTTGTAGAAGATCTCCTCCTCCGACAGGCGCCGGCCGTTGATCTCCGCACCCAGCAGGATGCTCACCAGGTCTGCGCCCGGCTTCGAGCGGCGCTCGTCGACCAGGTCGGCGAAGAACTCGAAGATCTCCGCCTGGAGCCAGGCCAGCCGCAGCCGGGCGTCCTCGCCGATGTCGACGAACGTCTCGTCGCGGAAGCCGATCATCCGCCGCGTCAGTCCGATGAGGTGGTGGGCGTCCCGCCGGCCGATGCCCATGACCACCATCAGGGCGCCCGCGGGCAGTTCGGTGGCCAGTTCGGTGGCGAAGTCGCAGCCGCCGTCGGCGATGGCCCGATCCAACGCGGCGTTCACCAGCTCGCGCACCTGATCGGCGACGCGCGCCGTCACGGCCGCCGACATCGCGGGGTGGATCTGCTGCTTGAGCAGGCGGTGCCGCGGCACATCCGTGGCGACGAGCATCTTCCCGCCCGCCGTGTCCGCCTCGCTGCGGAACGAACCGCCGAGGATCGCACCGTGCTCGGAACCGAACACCGCGTGGTTGCCGTAGGCCCACAGCACGTCGTCGTAGCGGGTGAGCGCCCAGAACCGGCCGCCTTCGGCGGATTCGTTGCGGTAGATGGGTTCGTGGGCCCGGAGGTGCTCGAATGCGGCGAGGTGCTCGCCGCGCACGAACATGTCGACGTCGGTAAGGTCGATCTCCAACCGCGTGCTCATGACCGGTCCGCGAGGGTTTTCGCCTCGTCGATCAACGACGCGATGTGGCCGAGCACCGGATTGCGCAGGATGGCCTTGTGGTCCAACGTGATCCCCAGGTCGCGTTTGATCTTGGTGTTCAACCGGAAGGCCATCAGCGAATGCCCTCCGAGCTGGAAGAAGTCGTCGTCGCGGCCGACGTTCTCGACGGCCAGCAGGCCGGCCCACATCTCGGCCAGGTAGCGCTCGGTGTCGGTGGCCGGGGCGGCGTAGTTCTCGCGGCGGGAACGGAGCTGATCCAACTCCTCGTGCAGGGCGTCGAGATCGCGCTTGCCGTTCTCGTTGGCGGGGATGGCGGGAAGCACGACGAACTCGCTCGGCACCAGGTAGTCGGGCAGTTCCGCTTCGGCGTACTCGCGCAGCTTCTTGATGGTCACGGCGTCGTTGAGCACCACGAAGGCGACCAGGCTGCGATCGGAATCCTCGCCGGTCGCCAGCACGACGGCGTCGTGGACGTCGGAATGGCGGCGCAGGTTGCGCTCCACGTCGCCGGGTTCGACCCGGTAGCCCCTGATCTTGACCTGGTCGTCGGCTCGGCCGACGAACTCCAGCACGCCGTCGGGCCGCTCTCGCACGAGGTCTCCGGTGCGGTAGAGCGTGCCGGAATCGCCGAACGGGTCGGGCAGGAACCGCTCGACGGTGAGGTCGGGGCGGTCCAGGTAGCCGCGCGCCACGCCCGGCCCACCGACGTGGAGCTCGCCCACCTCACCGGCCGGTACCGGCTGCCCGCCCGGGTCGAGCACGTATGTGCTGACCCCGTGCAAGGCGCGCCCGATCGGGATGGAATCCCCGGCCAGGTCGGCCTCGCCGACCAGATGCGCGGTGCAGGCGGTGGTGATCTCGGCCGGGCCGTACAGGTTGTACAGCTCGCCGTCGAACTTGCCGCCCAGCAGATCCCGGCAGGCGGACGGGAGGATGACGTCGCCGCCGGCCTGCAGGATGCGCAGCGCGGCGAAGGCGTCCCGGTCCTCCCACACCACGTGGTTGAGCACCATCGTCGGCACCAGCATCGCGGTGATCCGCCTGCGCTTGAGCTCCCGCTGGAAGTCCGCGGCGAGCAGGTCGGGAACCGGCGGCAGCACCACGATCTCCGCGCCGCTGGCCAGGGTCGTCCACATCTCGAAGTGGAAGGCGTCGAAGGACAGGCTGGAGATCTGCCCGGTGCGGTCGCCGGGACGCAGCGCGGGCAGGCTCGGGTTGGTCGCGAACGACACGATGTTGCGGTGTTCCAGCACGATTGCCTTGGGCTCGCCCGAGGAGCCCGAGGTGAAAAGCACGCTGGCCGCGTCGGTGGGCCCGGCAGGCCCGTCCTGGGCGCAAGCGTCATCGGTCGCCTCCTCCAGCGTCACGATGTCCGCGTCGACCTCGCCGAGCCGGTCGCGCCAGTCCGGCCGGGTGATGACGGTTTTCGCGCCGCTGGCCCGCAGCATCAGGTCACGCCGCGCATCGGGGTAGCGGCTGTCGACAGCGACGTAGGCGGCACCGGCGCGGAGGATGCCCAGGATCGCCACCACGACGTCGACCGACCTGTCGATGTAGAGGCCGACCCGATCTCCCAGCTGCACGCCGCGGCTTCGCAGTAGCCCGGAGACTGCCCGGGATCGTCGATCCAGCTCCGCGTAGGTAATCGACAGCTCGTCGTCGCTGGCGGCCGGCAGATCGGGGTAGCGCTCCGTGGAGCGCAACAGGAGGTCGACGAGCGTCGTGGTCTGGGGCGGTTTGGTCAAGGCATCTCCATCAGGTCGTGAGCCAGGCGGCGGGGCGGTTCACCGGCCGCCGTCGAGCGCGGACTTCACCGACTCCTCGATGATTTCCAGCCCTTCATCGACTTCGGCGTCGGTGAGCGTGAGCGGCGGCAGCAGTTTCACCACTTCGCCGCCGGGGCCCGAGGTTTCAAGCAGCAGGCCCCTTTCGAACGCGGCGGCGCACACCTGGCCGGCGAGTTCGCCGCCGCTGAACGCCAGCCCGCGAGCCAGGCCGTGGCCCTTGGCCACCAGACCCGCCGCGGGGAAGCGTTCGACGACGTTCTGCAGGCCGATTCCGACGCGCTCGCCCTTGGCCCGGGTGGACTTCTCCAACTCGTCGTCGCTCCAGTAGACGCGCAGCGCCTCGGCGGCGGTCACGAACGCGGGACTGACACCGCGGAAGGTGCCGTTGTGCTCACCCGGCTCCCACACGTCCAGCTCCGGCTTGATCAGCGTGAGCGCCATCGGAAGCCCGTAGCCGCCAATGGATTTCGACAGGCAGACGAGGTCCGGTTCGATGCCGGCGTCCTCGAAGCTGAAGAACGGCCCGGTGCGCCCGCAGCCCATCTGCACGTCGTCGACGATCACCAGGATGCCGTGCGACCGGCACAGCTCTTGGAGCCCGCGCAACCATTCCGCGCTGGCGGCGTTGATCCCGCCCTCGCCCTGCACGGTCTCCACGATCACGGCGGCCGGCTCGTCGAGGCCGCTGCCGGGGTCGTCCAGCAGCCGCTCGAAGTAGCCCAGGTAGGGAAACGAGTCGTCGAAGTAGCGGTCGAAGGGCATCGGAGTGGCGTGCACCAGCGGAACCCCGGCACCCCTGCGGTGCATGGAGTTGCCGGTCGCCGACAGCGCGCCGAGCGTCATGCCGTGGAATCCGTTGGTGAAGTGGACGACCTGCTTCCTGCCGGTCACCTTGCGCGCCAGCTTAAGCGCCGCCTCCACCGCGTTCGTCCCGCCCGGCCCGGGGAAGACCACCCGGTACGACAACTCGCGCGGCGCGAAGATCTTCTCTTCCAGCATCACCAGCAGATCCCGCTTGGCGGCGGTGAACATGTCCAGCGCGTGAGTCACCCCGTCCCGCGCGAGGTAGTCGATCAGCGCCTGCTTGAGGACGGGGTTGTTGTGCCCGTAGTTCAGGGCGCCCGCGCCGGCGAAGAAGTCCAGGTACGGCTTTCCGCCCTCGGCGTAGATCCGGCTGCCCGACGCCCGGTCGAACACCACCGGCCAGGCGCGGCAGTAGCTGCGCACCTCGGATTCGAGTTGTTCGAAGATGCTCATGTCGTCATCCGTTTGACTCGTGTTCGCGTGTCTTCGTCGCTGATCAAGAGATGTAGGTGAAGTAGGACTTGAGGGCCGGCATCAGCACCCGATGCGGAATCCGTGCCCAGAGGCCGAGCGCGAACAGCAGGTTGTAGCGCAGGTTCTGGAGCGGCATGCCGTGGCGGACCGCGGTGAGGCCGCGGCGCGAGCTCAGGCGGTCGTGCCAGTCGATGTTGAACGACACCGACGCGGTCAGCGAGGTGACCTTGTGCAGGGTGCCCGGGGGCATGTAGAACAGGTCGCCCGCCTCCACCACGCAGGTCCGGATCCGGGCACCGCGGAATCGCGGGAACCGCTCGAAGTCGGGCGCATCCGGATCGACCGGCGACCACCGCCAGTTGTGGGTGTAGCAGAGGTCGCGGTCGGCGGCGTCGATCAGGACCCACCGCTTGCTGCCGTGGATCTGGAAGAAGAGGTTGTGGGTGAGCAGCGTGTCGAAGTGCAGGGGCGTCAGCGCGCGCGAGGGGCCGACGAAGAACTGGGTGAACGCCCACCACTCGTCCCGGAAGAACTTGGGTAAGAACTCGGCCGGAAACGGCTGCAGGTCGCGTCGCAGTTCCGGAATCAGCGAGAGCAGGGGGATGTCGTGCAGGTACGCGGGTGGCTGAGCGGCGTCCTGCTCGGCGGGCGTCTTCTGCTCCCATTCGGTCACCGCCTGGCAGTAGTCCGCCAGCCGCGCCGTGGCGGTGCGGCCCTCGGACACCAAGCCGGTCTTCAGTCGCACCTCCAGGTCCGGGGCCAGTTCCGCGAGGTGTTCCACCGACCAGCGCGACGCGGCGGGGAAGTCGGCGATCGCGCCCTTCATCAGGACGGGTTTCTTGTTCGCGTACTCGGCGTAGAACTCCGCGGGAGACAGCTGCGGGCGGACGTCGACGGGCGAGAACGGGGCCGTGGTTGTCATGCTCCTCCTGTTCGGCTTTGCATCAGCGGAGTTGACCGCGAGGACTGCGTGGATCGCCGGCTCGGTGCTGCGGTGGTGAGCGCTCGGCGAACGCGCTCGGGGCGGCCAGGACCGCGGTGGGTCCGCCGCGGCGCGTTCCAGCACCGGGGGCGAAGTCAGTCCTGCCCATCGGCTGACCATTCCGGCTCGTCGACGATGTCCACGACCGCGCAGCCGTGGCTGAAACCGACACCGTTGCCGCACAGGGCGACCCGGTCGCCGACGTGCACCGCACCGGTCTCCAGCAGGTGCGTCAGGCCGGCGAACTGATCGGCCGTGCCGGTGTGCCCGACCGTCCGGCCCCAATCCCAGGTCGTTCTCGACTCCTCGATGCCGAATTCCTTGCGGAACTCCTGGTCGACCATCAGGCGGCCCACGTTCGCGAACACCCACCGGTTGATCTCGGCGCTGAGCACTCCCGCTTCCGCCAGCGCGGTGGCGACGCTCTCCCGCTGCAGCGCGGCCGCGGAGGCCAACATCGGTTGCAGCCGCCGGCGTTGTTCCGCGAGGAACTCCTGCCGGTTCGCGTAGTTCTGCGGGCCGTCGAGGGCCACGTCGCTGAACCGCCCGTCCCCGAGGACCACTGTGGAAAGGATTCTGGCCACGCCGTTGCCTCGCGAGAGGACCAAGGCGGCGGCACCGTCGGCGTCCAGGTTCCCTGGATCGGAGCGGTAGCGCTCGGCGCCCGGCAACTGGTGCTTGTCGCTCGTGGCGATCAAGGCCGACCACCCCGCGGGTGCGGCGGAAAGGTACGCGGCGGCGAGTTCCAGAGCGGCGAGCCCACCGTTGCAGGTCTGCCGCACCTCTAGCGCGCTGGCCGTGCCCGCGCCGACGGCCTTGCCCTGGAGGTAGGACGCGGGCACGATGCCGTCCGGCCCACCGGGCGTGGAGCTGACGTAGACGACCAGCTTGATGGCGGCGGAATCCACGCCGGATCTCGACAACGCCCGCCGCGCCGCGTCGACTGCCAGGTCCAAGGCGAGTTCGTCGTCCTTCGCCACGCACACGGATTCGTAGTCGTGCGCTGCGCAGTAGTCGGGGTCGTACCGCCCGTCCGCCACGGCGGTCGCGGTGTCCTCCCTGCGGCCCAACGCAACGGCACCGGCCTTGACGTGAATATCGCTCCACCGCATGGGTAGGTCTCCTGTGGGACGAATGGTCTAAGAGCGTTAACTCTTATTAGTAGAATTTGTTGGTGAGCACGGGCGAACGCGGAGTGCGTCATTGGAAACCGTTGGTGTGGAACTGGTGTCGCGTTCAAAGATCTGCTGCGCCTTTTGCAGTATGGTGCGCGGCGGCGGCCGACCAAGCGACTGTATAGCACATTTTCCGACGTCGGCGAGCACTTGACGTCCTATCACGGCACGGCTATGTTTTCGTGATCAACCGACAGTCGACTTTGGTCAAAAGCGGCAGTCGACAGTGGACCCCGCGGCGGTTTGTCCGATTAGATTGCCGGCGGGCACCTGGGGAGGTAACTGCGATGTTTGATGATGAAACCATCGACTACTTCGTCGTGGTCAACGACGAAGAGCAGTACTCGATCTGGCCTGCCCGTCGTGACTTGCCGACGGGCTGGCGAGCCATCGAACCGGCGCGGTCCCGGGAGGAGTGCCTGAACCACATCGAACAGGTCTGGACCGACATGCGTCCGAAAAGCGTGCGCGAAGCGATGGAACGGCAGTCGGCCTAGTAGTCCTACCTGGTCTTTTCCTAATTTTCAGGCCGTCCTGCTCCTTCCGCGAATCCGGATCGCGCGTGTGGATCGCTCCATTCGGCGTCGTGCTCGCGGAGGGCGGGCCTCTGGCCTGGTCCGCAAGGTGCCCTCACGAGCGCCGCAGCGGCTCCGGGTCAAGGGTGGGCGCGAGGTTGTCGCGGTGGCAATGCGAAGCACCCCTGACGTTGGAGGGGCACTCGTGAACAGCGCATCGCAAACACGACACCTGCCCATCCGATAAGGGCGGAATGTCGACCCACGTATACATCAGCAGAGTCCTTTTAAAGATGGTTTTTTAGTTCGGCCGCCCGGTCTCACTCGGAGGAAGAATGATTCTGTCTCAGCTCGTAGATGCGGATGAACTGAACTCCCTCTCGCCCGAGGAATTGCGGGAGATGCTCGCCAAGCTGGACGACGACGTGGTCTATGGGGAGGAGGACTCCGCTTCGGCCGACGCGACGTCCGGCGGAGAAGAGTCCTAGGCCAGGTCCGGTCCCTGTTCGGTGGTGTGAAAGCGGGGCTCTTATTTGTCAACTCTGTCAACTCAACCGGACGGTGCCGCGACGGCGTCGGTGTCCGATGTTGTGGAATACGTCTTCGAGCACTACCCGCACATCGCCAGACGGGTCGGGCGACATGAGTTCGACGGTTGCCTCCCGGCTCTCGACGGACGTTCGGCGACCGATCTCGATCGCCTGCGAGCAGCCGCGGCGAGCCGGCTCGGTTCGCTGCCGGAACAAGCGGATCCCGAGGTCCGCGCCGACCTTGGCGCGGCCTTGGGAATCTTGGCGGACGAGCGCTTCCGGGTGGCCGGACTCGGCCGCGTCCACTTCGGTCCGCTCGAGGTGTTGGCGGAGACGAATGTCTCGGTATACCTGAGAAGTCCGCACGCGCCGCTCGCCGAGCGGCTGGTCGCCATCGAGGGGCACCTGGTGCGGATCCCCGATTTCCTGGAACATGCGGCCAAGACCTTGCCGACCAGGCTTCCGGCCGGAGAACGCCTGCGCGGCATGGAGCAGGCGCGGGCGCAGGCCGTCAACCTTCGCGACATCGCGGGCCGGCTGGCCCTGGATCACCCCGAGCTCGCGGGGGAGCGGCTCGCGGCCGCGGCTTCGGCCGCGGCCGAAGCCTGTGAGGACTTCGCCCGGGCCGTGGCGGAGACGGCGCCGGCCAAGGCGTTGTTCGGGCCGGAGGTACTTGCCGAATTCCTGCGAGCTGCGGAGGGGATCGAGAATCCGGTCGACGATCTCCTGGCGGAGGCGAGCGCCGAAGTCGACGCGATCGCCTCGGCGCTGGATTCGGCCGCCGCGAAACTCGGCGTCGGGCAGCGGCAGCAGGCCTACGCGCTCATGGCCGACCAGGTTTCCGACGGCTCGGTGCTGGATTCCCTGAACTCGATAATGCAGCGGATGAAGGACTTCTGGGTGCGGCAGGACATCGTCTCCGTGGAGACGGTGAATCCCCTCGAAGTCCGACGCGCACCGCAGCTCGCCGGGGCCGCCCGGGTCGAGTTCAGCATTTCCGCCCCGCTGGACGAGGTCAGGCAACCGCACATCCTCTACGTCCCGGAACCGCCCGAATCGGCCGCGCACGGGGCGAGCCTGCGGCGGGAGTACCTGAACGATCCGATGCTCGAGGTGATCGCGGTCCACGAAGCCTTCGTGGGCCATTACGTGCAGGTAGAAGCGTCCTCCCGTGGACCCAGCATGATCCGCACCTGCATCCCGTGGTTCCCCGGGTTCACCGAGGGCTGGGCGCACTACGTCGAGGAACTCGCGATCGAGCGGGGGCTCGCCGAGGGCCGCCCACTCGTCGAGGTCGCCCAGCTGAAGTCCGCGCTGGAGGCGGCCACGCGGCTGCTCGTATTCCTGTCGGTCCACATGGGACGGTGGACGCTGGCTGAAGCCGCGGAGCGGGCCGCCGCGCTGTGCAACTGGTCGCCGGAGCGAGCGGCGCGAGAGGTCCTGATCGTGGCGGCAGACGCCACCGGCGCCATGTACACCCTGGGCAAACTGCGCATCCGTGAATGGAGAAAGAGGATCGAAGTGGGGACGAGCAGGCGGGAACTCCGGAATTTCCACGATCGCCTGCTGCACTGCGGTAGCGCCCCGCTGTCCGCGGCGTGGCAGTACTACCTCGACGGGCAGCACGACCCGCGATCCGCATCGGTTTCGTCGAATACGAGGTTCACGTCGTGACGAACGGCACCAGCGAGAACGCGCTGATGGCCCGCTCCAGGAGCAACTTCCTGAAGATCTGGATAGGCACAGGAACCAGCCAACTCGGGTCCCAGATCTCACTGCTGGCGATTCCGACGCTGGCCATCCTGGTCTACCACGCGACGCCCTTCGAAGCGAGCGTCGTCGGAGCGCTCGAAGTCGTCCCGTTCACCCTGTTCTCCCTGTTGGCGGGGCCGTTGGTGGACCGGCTTCCCCGGCGAGCCGTGCTCATCGTGTGCGATGTCGCCAGATTCGCCGCGATCGCCACCCTGGCGGGTACCTACCTGGCCGGACTCCACCACATGTGGATCATCTACGCGGTCGCGTTCGTGGTCGGGACCTTCACCGTTTTCTTCGACATCACGTTCATGTCGTTCATTCCGCACGTCGTCGCCAAAGAGCACCTGCTGACCGCGAACTCGCGGCTCGGCGCGACGAATTCGGTCGCGCAGACGGCCGGGCCCAGCGTGGGCGGTCTGCTCATCGAGTTCCTCGGGCCCGCCCGGACGCTCGTGGTCGATGCGGTGTCCTACCTCGTCTCCGCGGCCGCCGTCGTCCTCGTGCGGGTCAAGGAACCGCGGCGAAACAACTCGACCCTCCGCATCGGCGTCCTGTTCGCGGAGATCCGCGAAGGCCTCGTGTACGTGCGGCGGAGCCCGGTGCTGGCCAGGGTCGCGCTCACCAATGCGATGTGCGACTTCGGCCAGGCCATCATCCAGTCCGTCTACCTGGTCTTCATCTACAACTCGCTGCACCTGCCGCCTGGCCAGGTGGGATTCGTGTTGGCGGTCACCGGTGTCTCGTTCGCGGCCGGGGCGATACTGCTGCCGCGGGTGACGCGGTGGCTCGGATTCGGGCGCACCATGGCCTTCTCGGTGCTGCTGGGGATGGGGATCGAGCTGCTGACCCCGCTGGCGATGCTCGGCTTCGCCGTCGTGGTCCTGGTCGGGATCAACCTCATCACCGGCGCCACCAACGCCTTCTACGACATCAACCAACTCACCTACCGGCAGAAGCGCACGCCGGACGAACTCCAGGGCCGAGTGCACGCGACGATGCGGATGACGTTCCAGGGGCCGACGCCCTTCGGATACCTGCTCGGCGGCGCTCTCGCGACCTTCGTCGGCGTGGCGGCCACAATCTTCGTCGGAGCAGTCGTCTCGACCATCGGGGCGACCGCGCTGCTCACCGGAGCTGTACTACGTCTGCGGTCGATCGACGAGGTCGATCCCGATCCCGATCCGGGGAAACCCCTGTCATCCGCAACGACCAAGGAGGACCTGTGACGGAGCTGACGAGCGAGCAAGCGACGGCCGCGACCCTGGAAACCCATGAGTGGGTGACGATTCCGGCCGGTCCCTTCCTGATGGGCTCGGATGAACGCAGGGCGGACGGGAAGCCGCTGGCCGCCTCGCCGGCGCACACGGTCGAGGTGGATGCTTTCCGGATCGCGCGGAAACCGGTGTCGGTGGCCGACTTCGCGCGTTTCGTGGCGGAGACGTCCTACGTGACCACTGCGGAGCGCTCGGGGAGCAGCTGGGTGTGGCTCGGCGGTGAGGACATCACGACGCCGGATCAGGACCACCTGTGGTTCGACCTCAAGGGCGCCTCGTGGCGGCACCCGCACGGTCCTGAGTCGGACATCGCCGACAAGGACGATCATCCCGTGACGCACGTCAGCCACCACGACTGCCTCGCGTACTGCGAGTGGTCCGGCACCCGCCTGCCCAACGAGGCCGAATGGGAGAAGGCGGCTCGCGGGACGGATGGCAGGTTGTACCCGTGGGGCGACGAGCCGCCCACGACGTCGAGCTGCAACCACACCATGCACGTCGGGGACACCTCACCCATCGGCAAGTTTCCCGACGCGGCCGGACCGCACGGCGTGGAGGACATCGCCGGCAACGTCTGGGAATGGATGTCCAACGGGTGGCACCGGTATCCCTTCGACGAGAACAAGAACCAGCGCATCACGACCAAGCTCGGCAAGTTCGACCTGAAAGTCGTTCGAGGCGGCTCCTTCTACAACAACTGCGACCCGCGCGGAGTCCTCTCGTGGGTCCGCGTCTACTCGCACCCCGACTACAGCTCCTACGACATCGGTTTCCGCGTGTGCGCGCCGTGATGCGGAAGCGGAGCCGTTCGGCTCCCGCCGGGCCGCGGTGGATGGCCGATGACCGAGGCGGCAGCGGATCGCATTCCTGATCGATCGTTCTCGCGCTCGGTGTTGCTGCACCGCCGAACGCGCGAAAGGGATTCCCGCCCCCGCCGGGTGGAACCGGCGCTGGGGTGGAATCAGGCATCGTGCGCACCCGATTTCCAAAGACCAGTCCTGAGAACTTATTCGAGAGTGATTTCCGCAGAAATGCGGGCAGCGAAAACTCTCGACAGCGGAATCCCGCCATCATGAATGCCGAATCGCCAGGTCGAGGTCGTCCTCGCGGCGAATCTCGGCGGGTGGACGCAGTTCGAGAACCCGTGGCGGTGCGAGCCGAATCCCGCACCGCAGGCGGTTGACGCCGACGATTGAACAGACCCTGGTTCCGAAAGGGGCAGACCTTGTCGCGAAGCGCAACCCTGATCAGCGCGCTGATTCTGGGGCTGGCGGTCGCAGTTCCCGCGCTCCCGGCGCAATCAGTGGAATCGTCGGCGGGTCAGGCGGTCGAGCTGTACGGACTCGATGCGCCGCGAGGTACCGGCGAAAAGCTCCGGGAACTCGGCTTGGACGTCATCCGGTCCGAAGCGGCGGGTGGTGCGGAGCGCGTCGAGCTGACGGCCACGAGGTCCGACCTCGACGTGGTGGAGAACCTCGGCCTCGAAGCCGAACCTGTCCGGGATCCGCAGGGGCGGACGCAGGCCGTGGCGGCGCGAACTCAGGCGGAGTCCGGCTACCAGGTCTGGCGGTCGTACTCGGAACCGGGTGGCATCGCCGATCAGCTCACCGAGATCGCCCAGCGCAACCCGGACCTCGTCAAACTCGTGAGCATCGGAAGATCATTGCAGGGAAAGGAGATCCTGGCGGCGAAGGTGACGGCAGGGGCCCGCGCCCTGCCGGACGGGAGCAGGCCGGCCGTCCTGTACTCGGCCACCCAGCACGCCCGCGAGTGGATTTCCACCGAGGTCGACATGCGGCTGCTGAAGCGCGTGGTCGGGGACCGGCAGTCGTTCGCCGAGCTGCTGAACAACACGGAGCTGTGGTTCGTCCCGGTGGTGAACCCCGACGGCTACGACTTCACCTTCACCGAGGGAAACCGGTTGTGGCGCAAGAACCTGCGGGACAACGACGGTGACGGGAAGATCACCAACGCCGACGGCGTCGACCTCAACCGGAACTTCGCCACCAACTTCGGCTACGACGACGAGGGGTCGTCGCGGCCGCCCGGCAGCCAGCGGTACCGAGGTACCGGGCCGAACAGCGAGCCGGAGACCCGTGCGATGGACGGCTTGCTGAGCAGGATCAAGTTCAAGTTCCAGATCAACTACCACTCCTACGCCGGCATGCTGCTCCGCCCGGCGCGTTGGCAGATCGCCA
The DNA here is from genome assembly GCF_040655595.1 of Saccharopolyspora sp. NPDC050389. NCBI lineage: Bacteria > Bacillati > Actinomycetota > Actinomycetes > Pseudonocardiales > Pseudonocardiaceae > Saccharopolyspora > Saccharopolyspora sp. NPDC050389. Next base: position 67,901 of record NZ_JBFAKG010000022.1, on the reverse strand, counting down.
CCAAGACCGCCGATGATCCGGTCTACTCGGCGCTCGCCGGTGACTACGCCAACCCGGCGGTGCCGGGCTTCGATCCCGATGCCTCCACCGACACCAACAACGGTGAGACGGTCGACCACGCCCACGGCGCATACGGCACGATCGCCTGGACCGCGGAGCTCGAAGAGGGCTGCGACGGTTGTGGCTTCGTCTTCCCCGACGACGACCGCCTGGTGCAGGAGGAGTTCGAGAAGAACCTCCCGTTCGCGCTCGATCTCGCGAAGTCGGCCCCGGACCCGGCCAACCCCGTGAGCCACCTGGGAAACGAGGCACCCGACTTCGTCGTGGACGGCTTCGACGTGAGCTACGGATCGGACCAGGAAGTTCAGGTCGATGCCAAGCGCGAACTCGGCCCGGTCCAACTCCACTACGAGATCAACGACGGTCCGGACATCTCGGTGCCCACCGAGGAGTGGGCGGGCGGAGAGCGCTACGGCAAGGGCTACGACACGTACTTCCACCAGATGCGCGGAAAGGTGACCGGCGCGAAGCCCGGCGACGAGGTGACGGTGTGGTTCACCGCGCGGAGCGGGCGGAGCGAGGAGTTCACCTACACCGTCGCCGATGACATCGGCGGCGACGTGCTCGTCCTGGCCGCGGAGGACGTCACCGGCACCGATCCGGACCAGCAGGGCAGCACGGCCAAGTACGCCGGCGATTATGTCGCGGCGCTGGAACAGGCCGGATACTCCGCCGACGTCTACGACATGGACGCGCGTGGCCGAAAGGCGCCGCACCCGCTCGGTGCGCTCAGCCATTACACGGCGGTGATCTGGGAAACCGGCGACGACGTCGTCCCGCGTGACAAGGGGCAGCAACCCGGGACCATTTCGCGCGCCGGTGTGCGGACCGAGCTGGCGATGCGGGATTACCTGAACGAGGGCGGAAAGCTGCTGCACGCCGGCAAGAACCCCTCGTACGCCCAGAACAACGACGGTGCGTTCACCTACCAACCCCATCCCGAACTCGGTGAGTGCGTCGCACCGGGCGAGCCGCAGTGCATCCCGGTGTTCAACGACTTCCAGCAGTACTACCTGGGCGCCTATCTCTTCTTCGACAACGGCGGCACCGACCCGAGCACGGCGCAGCCCTACGCCCTCGCGGGGCGCGGTGGCGGGTTCGACGGCTTCGCGGCCACCCTACGGCCCAGCCACACCGCCGCCTACCTGGCCACATCGCAGTTCCTGCCGCCCGAGCAGTTCCCGCAGTTCGCCGGCTCCGCGCAGCTCGGATGGGACGGTCCGGGACCGACGGATCCGCACTCCGGCACATCGCAGGTGTACAGCGGCCCCACCGACGGCGCCTGGACGCGGCTGACCAGGACCATCGACCTGACCGGCAAGTCGTCCGGGGAACTGTCGTTCTGGGTGTCGATGAAAACCGAGGCGGATTTCGACTACTTCGCCGTCGAAGCGCGCACGGTCGGCCAGGACGATTGGACGACGCTGCCGGACAAGGGCGGGCACACCGTCCAGTCGACCGGCGGAAGCTGCCCGGGCGGCTGGCGGTCGATCCACCCGTTCATCCAGCACTACCAGGGGGCGAACTGCGAGCCGAGCGGCTCGTCGGGGGCCTGGAACGCGGCGACCGGTGACTCCGGCGGCTGGCAGGAGTGGAAGCTCGACCTGAGCGCCTACGCGGGCAAGCAGGTGGAGATCTCGCTGTCCAGCATCGGCGACGACGGCATTCCGGTGGCGGGCGTCTTCCTCGATGACGCCCGGGTCACCCTCGACGGGACGACCGCAGCGGAGACGTCGTTCGAGGACGGCCTCGGTGGCTGGACGATCGGCGGCCCGCCGGCCGGCAGCCCGCCGATGGTGAACAACTGGGAACGCATCGACCGCGGAATCGCGGCGGGTGCCGGGATCACCACCGAGGACACCGTCTACATCGGATTCGGAGCAGAGAGCCTGACCACCCCGCAGATGCGCGCCGACCTGGTGCGGCGGTCGATGGCGCACCTGTTAGGCGGCACCCAGCGGCAGTGGCCGAACTGAAAGGGACAGCGATAGTGACCACCCGAACGGCAGAATGGACGAATCCCCCTGCTGAGCAGGAGGAACTCCTCACCTGGTTCCGCGACATGTGCGAGCGCGATCCCGTCCAGCGCGCTCCGCAGAGCGGTGAATGGCACGTGTTCGGATACGCCGAAGCGGTGGAGGTGCTGTCCAACCACGTCGATTTCTCGAATTCCGTGACGGACGTGCCGGAGAGCTCCGCGCTGAAGCTCTTCGGCACCGGCAACCTCTCGTGGATGGACCCGCCGCGACACCGGCAACTGCGCGCTCTCGTCAACCAGGTGTTCACGCCGCGGTTCGTCAACGAGTTGGCGCCGACGATCAACGCCGTCGCGACGAAGTTCCTGGCGGAACTCCGGGCGAAGGACTCGGTCCCGTTCGTGGACGCCTACGTGTTCCCCGTGATGTCGACCGTGATCGCCGAAATGGTGGGGATTCCGAGCGGTGAGCGCAAGCTGTTCGGGCACTGGTTGCGGGTGTTGCTGTCCATCACCGCACCGTCCGAGGAGGAGAACAAGGTGGCGATCTTCGCCACCTTGACCCGGGAGATGAACCGGGTCCTCCACGAGCAGATCGAGGACCGGCGGCCGAATCCCCGCAACGACCTCCTCACGAAGCTGGTCGAGTCCGAAATAGACGGTGCGGCTCCGACGGACGACGAGATCGCCGGCCTCACCGCACTGCTGCTCGCCACCGGCGAAGGCGGTGGCACCCAGACGCTGGCCAACGCGATCATCTGCCTGGACCAGCACCCGGCGGCCGCGGATCGGCTGCGCGCCGACTCCAGCCTGCTCGACAACGCGATCGAGGAGACCATGCGGTACCGCAGCCAGGCGACGCGAATCGCCCGGCTGACCACCAAGCCGGTCACCGTCGGGCGGCACGAAATCCCGGCGGGGCAGAAGGTTTCGGTGTGGCTGACCGCCGCCAACCGCGATCCGCGGCAGTTCTCGGATCCCGACACCTTCGACATCGAACGCTCGCCGAACGCGCATCTCGCGCTGGGCAACGGAATCCACTACTGCCTGGGTGCTTCCCTGGCCCGTCTGGAAGTCAAGATCGCGCTCGAACATTTCCTTCGTGAGACCAAAGAGTTCTCGATAGACTACGCGAAGAGCCAGATTCTGGATCCCCGCTTGATCTGCGGCGCGAAGGAGATCGCGCTGAAGGTGGTCTGGGCGGATCAGGGGTGAATTCCAACAGTTCCGACGGTGCGGTGTCGTCCGGGTGATCGAGGCGGAAACGGGAAACCTGCCTGTTCACGGCGCGAACTCCGGCGCGCGGCGGTGGGTGTGGCAGGGAAGGGGCATCGCGCGGACGCCCGCGGCGAGCCCTCAATCGGAGTCGGAAGGCAGGACAGGACATGTTCGGTGACCTCTACGCCCGGCTGCGGGCACACGCCGACGAAGATCCGTCTCGCGTCGCGCTGACGTTCGTCCCCGCGTACCTGGATGCGGAGCGCGTTCAGCTGACCTACGGCGAGCTCGTCGAGCGATCCCGGCAGCTGGCCGAGGTGCTCGCCGGCCGGCTCCAGCCCGGGGCGCGCGCGTTGCTCCTCTTCCCGACCGCGCCCGAGTTCGCCGTGTCGTTTCTGGGCTGCCTGGCAGCGGGCGTGATCGCGGTTCCGGTGCCGATTCCGGTGGACGAGTCCGCGCAGCGACGAGTGCTGAAGGTGGCGGAGGATTGCCAGGTCTCCGCGATCGTGTCGATGTCCTTAGTGCACGATCTCGCGGCTGCCGGTACACCGGAGATCCGGCAGTTGTGCGACTCCTACGACTGGATCCTGGCCGACGCCGTCGGTGAAGCCGCCGACGGAGCGCGGCGATCCCGTCGCCTTCCGGCGATTTCCGCTGAGGACACCGCGTTCCTGCAGTACACGTCGGGCTCGACCAGGTCGCCGCGCGGCGTGGTGGTGTCGCACGGTGGCCTGATGTGCAACGAGGCGGCGATCAGGGAATCCTTCGGGGTCACCCGGGATTCCACGATCGTGAGCTGGCTGCCGCTGCACCACGACATGGGACTGATCGGCGGCCTGCTGCAGCCGCTGTACACCGGCGCTCGCGGTGTCATCCTCGATCCGTCGTCGTTCGTGCGCCGACCGGCGAGCTGGCTGGAAGCGATTTCCGAGGAGAACGCGGACATCAGCGGCGGCCCCAACTTCGCCTACGACCTGTGCACCCGCAAGGTCGGCGCGGCGGAGATGGCCCGCTTGGACCTCTCGAGCTGGCGCGTCGCGTTCAACGGGGCGGCCCAGGTGTTCCCCCGCACGATGCGATCGTTCAGCGAGAAGTTCCGCGACGTCGGTTTCCGGCCGGGGTCGCACAAACCGTGCTACGGGCTGGCCGAAGCGACCCTCCTCGTGACCAGCACCGAGACGTCGGTACCGAGCAGGAGCAGGCACTTCTCCGTCGATTCGCTGGAATCCGGCGTCGCCAGGGAAGCCGGCGAGGCCGAAACCGGCGTTCGCGAACTCGTCTCCTACCCGTTGCCGTCGCACGCCGTGGTGCGCGTTGTCGACCCTGCCACGCTCGAGCCGGTCGGCGACGGCCACATGGGTGAGATCTTGGTGGCGGGCGGCAGCAACGGCACCGGTTACTGGGGCGATCCAGCGGGCACCGCCGCGACCTTCGGCGCGGTCGTGACGGGCGAGGACGCCGGGCCGTTCGTGCGGACCGGCGATCTCGGCTTCGTCCACGGCGGCGAGCTCTACATCGAGGGCCGCAGCAAGGACCTCATCGTGCACCGCGGCCGCAACCTGCACCCCGAGGACCTGGAAGCCGACATTTCGTCGTGCGACCGGAACGTGCGACCGGGCTGCGGTGCGGTCTTCGGCGTGCGCCACGACGGGGACGAAGCCGTGGTCGTGTGTCAGGAGGTCCGCGAGCACACGCCGTCGGAACGCTATCCCGAGATCGTGGAGCAGATCCGCGCGACCCTCACGCGGATCCACGGCGTCGCGGCGCGCACCGTCGTCCTCGTCCCGCCGCGAACTGTCACCAAGACTTCGAGCGGGAAGGTCCAGCGGCACGCGGCGAAGCAGCGGTTCCTCGCCGATGAGCTGCCCGCGCTGTTCTCGGACACGCTCGCCCCAGCGGCGCAGAGCCCGACGGACCTGGCCGTCCGGCTGGCGGCGGGCGAGCGCCCGTTCGCCGAGGCCGACGTTCCCACCAGGGTCGAGATGCTGACCCGAGCGCTCTGCGAGCACCTGCACGAAGTCCTGCGCCTGCCGGCCGAGCCGCGGGGCGACGAGTCGTTGGCCGCCCTGGGCGCGGACTCGATGCTGGCAGTCCAGTTGCAGTACGCGGTCGAGGAAGCCCTCGGGGTCGTGTTGCTCCCGAGCCTGACGTTGCGGGCGGAGTCGATCGCCGATCTGGCGAGGGCGGCCGTCGGCTCCCGCGTGCCGGCCGCGCCTACGGTTTCGCCGCCGTCCGATGACGACGCGGAGTACGGGCTGAACGCGGCGCAGCGCGCGCTTTGGTTCCTGCACAGGGCGTTTCCCGACAGCAGCGACTACAACGTCACCCGAGCCTTCCGCATCACCGGAGAGCTGGACGTGGCGGCGCTCTCCGACGCGCTCGACGCCGTTGTCCGGTGCCACCCCAGCCTGCGACTCGCGGTGGTGCCCGTCGACGGCGAGCCCCGGGGAATCGTTCGGCGGCGGAACATCCGAGCGGATGTCGTCGACGCCCGGTCGTGGAGCGACGACGAGGCGTCGGAGTGGTATCGAGAGTTCGCCACGAAGCCGTTCGAACTCGAAAACGGCCCGTTGCTGCGGGCCGCGGTGCTGCGCCGGCCCGGGGACTGGCTCCTGGCGCTTTCGCTGCACCACATCGTGTGCGATGTGTCGTCCCTGTCCATCATCGTCGCGCAGCTCGCCCAGGCGTACGCGGACGGCGCGGCACTCTCCATTGTGGAGGGCGTTGCGTTACCCGCAGCACGGGAACGCGCGGTCCTCGACGAGCGGGGCGACGAGCTCGAAGTCCATTGGCGGGAGGAACTCGCGGGCGAGTTGCCGAAGCTCTCGCTTCCCCGGGCGGAACCAGGGGAGCCGGGCGAACGCGGCACGGGCGCGTCGGTTTCCTTCGAAGCGGACGCGGAACTGACCTCGTCGCTGGCGCGGTTCGCCCGTGAGTCGGGGCTGACCCTGCACAACGTCCTGCTCGCGGCCTTCCAGGTCTTGCTGCACCGCCTCACCGGCCAGCCCGACGTCCTGGTCGGGGTGCCCACGGCGGGTCGGGGCGACCGCCGGCTCGCGTCCTGGGTCGGTTACCTGGTCAACGTCGTACCGGTCCGTTCGTCGTTCGCCCCGGCCCTCGGGTTCGACGAGTTCGCCCGGCGGACGCAGCGGCGAGTCCTCGACGCCCTGGACCACCGAGACCTGCCGTTGTCGCACATCACGAGGCTGGTGAACCCGGATCGCGAGAACGCGGCCGCGACGATCTTCCAAGCGATGTTCACGTACTACACGACCGCGCTGCCGGGCGGTGAATCCGCGGCCGCAGTCGTCATGGGCGATCCGGACGCGACCCTGCCCATGGGCGAGTGCGGCCTGCACAGCCACCCGGCCCCGGATTACACCACGCAGTCCGATGTGGGCCTCAACGTCGCGGTCCGGCACGACACCCTCGGCTTCCACCTCCAGTACGACCCGGAGCGGGTCACGCGTGGGCAGGTGGACCAGATCGTGGCGACGTTCCGCACGCTGCTCGCGGCGATCGGCGAACGGCCCCGGGACGCGGTGGACGAGCTCGCGCTGCTGACCTCCGACGAGGTCGACACGCTCCTGGCGGCGAGCATCGGGCCGGACGTCGCGCGTCCGGACAACTACCTGGATTCGTTCGAGCAGTGGGTCGATCGGTGCCCGAACGCCCTGGCCGCCGACGACGGGGCGGTGCGGCTGACCTACGCCGAACTGGACGAGCGCGCGAACCACGTGGCGGCACGCCTGCGCGAGCAGGGTGTCGGTGTCGACGCCAACGTCGTGGTGTGCGCCGAGCGATCGGTCGACTATCTCGTTGCGCTGGTCGGGATCCACAAGGCGGACGGGTGCTACGTGCCGATCAGTCCTCGCGAGGCGCCTCGGCGGGCGGCCGCGATGGTGGCCGCCACCGCTCCGGCCGCCGCCATCGCCAGCACGGCGGGCCGTGCGCTGCTGGCGGGTGCGCTCGACGCTTCGGGCACGCCCGACGCGCCGGACACGCTCGATCTCGCGGAACTGGCGGTCGGGAGGAGCGGGCAGCGACCGCCGCGAGCCTGCCCGGACCACGGCGCTTCGACGATCATCCACACCTCCGGCTCGACGGGAATCCCGAAAGCGGCCGTGTCGACCAACTACGGCGTCACCAACCACATGTGGCAGATGGTCGAGCACTTCGGCCTCGGCCCCGACGACTGCGTCGCGCAGACGGCGCCCGTGTCCTTCGACATCTCCGTCTGGCAGTTGCTGACGCCGCTGATGATCGGGGCGCGGGTCCGGATCGTTCCGGAGCCCGCTTCGCAATCACCGGCCGGACTCCTCCGCGCGACGGTGGAGGGCGGGGTGACCATGCTCGAACTGGTCCCGTCCAACATCGTCGCACTGCTCGACGCGGGCCTCGCCGATTCGCCCGGCGCGCTGCGCGTCATGCTGTCCACCGGAGAGGCGCTCACCGGCGACGTCCTCCGGCGATGGGTCCGGGAACTGCCGGACATCCCGATGCACAACGCCTACGGGCCCGCCGAGTGCACCGACGACGTCACCGCCGGCCTGTGCGCGGCCGGGCCGGACGCGCCGATGACCGTGTCGGTCGGCCGACCGCTGGCGAACACGGCGGTGCTCATCCTGGACGACAACATGGTCCCGGTGCCCGCGGGCGTGGTCGGCGTGCTGCACGTCGGCGGGGGCGCGGTCGGGCGCGGGTACCGGGGAAATCCCCGGCGCACGGCCGAGATGTTCGTCCCCGACCCGTTCTCCGCGGTCCCGGGCGGTCGGCTTTACCGCACCGGCGATCTCGCCCGGGCCACGGCCGACGGCGACATCGAGTTCCTCGGTCGTGCCGATACCCAGATCAAGATCCGCGGTCAGCGGATCGAGGCCGGTGAGGTGGAAGCGGCGTTGCGCGACTGCGAGGGCGTGGTCGAGGCCGCCGTGAAGGTCCACCACGGGCCGACCGGTGCTTCCTTGGTGGGCTACGTCGGCACGGGTGCGGAAGAGGACGGCGAGCCGCGAGTGCTGGCGCCCGGCGAGGACGAGCGCTTCCGGCAGGCGCTCGCCGAGATGCTGCCCCGGCACATGATCCCCACGATCCTCGTGCAGATTCCGCGGCTGCCCCGGTCCAAGAACGGCAAGGTCGACTACCCGGCGCTGCAGTTCAGCGGTCCGACCCGGGGCGACGAAGACGAGTTCGACGACATCGACGACCCGCTGTCGGCGGCGGTCCGGTCGATCTGGGCCGCGCTGCTGGAGCGGGACGTGGTGTCCTGGCAGGACAGCTTCTTCCAACTCGGCGGGCATTCCCTGCTGGCCCTCACCATGATCGACCGGGTCGCCCAGACCCTCGACGTCGAGCTCGCGGTCGACGCGGTGTTCGCCCATCCGCGGCTGCGCGATTTCGTGGCGGCCGTTCGGCGCGCGGATCCGGCGTCGCCGGGCGGCCGGCGAGTCGGCGCCGCGCCTGCCGGCGCTCGGTTCCCGGCGCTTGCGAGCGCCGCCCAGCAGCGGTTCTGGTTCCTGCACGAAATGGATCCCGGGCAGCCCACCTACAACATGCCCGGCGTGCTGTGGATGCGCGGCGTGCTGGACGAGGACGCGCTGGACGCTGCCCTCCGCGAGGTGCTGGCACGGCACCCGGTGCTGCTCGCGCGGTTCTCGGCGGAGGACGGCGCCCTGACGTGGACGCCCGGCTCGGCCGACGATTTCACGCTGGCCAGGCGCGATCTGCGCGGGCCGGTGGCGGAGTTCGGTGACGAGGTGTTCGACCGGATGGTGGCCGACGACGCGAACGAGGTCGTGGACCTGCGGCGCGAGATCCCGTTCCGGGCGCTGCTGGCCCGGCTCAGGCAGAAGGAATGGGCCCTGTGCGTCACGATCGACCACATCGCCTGCGACGGCTGGTCGTTGTCGGTGTTCCTGTCCGACCTGGCGGAGGGCTACAACCGGCGGGTTCGCGGGGCGTCGCAGGCGGCACCCGAGATCGAGTACGGCTTCGCCGACTACTGCCACGAGGAGCAGGCGTGGCGGGAGAACCGTGACCGGGACTCGGTCGCGGCGCTGTGGCGCGGCGTCGCAGACGGCCCGGTGTCGCTGTCGCCCCTGCCGACGCGGGACGCGCCGGGGCACAGCCCGGGCGCCGGGCGGCACTCCCGCTGGATCGACGAGGACCTCGCCGGCGCGGTGCGAGAACTGGCGGGGCGCAACGGAACGACTCCCTACCTGGTCTTCGCGACCGCACTGTCCACTTTGGTCCACAGCGGGTCGGCCGAGCGCGAGTCGGTGCTGCTCGGCACGCTGATCGCGCAACGCGACCGGCCCGAGTGGCGGCGCGTCGTAGGCCCGCTGCTGAACGTCTCGGTCCTCGCGGTCGACCTGGCGCTCACCGACTCGGTCGCCGCTGCGCTCGGCAGCACCCGGGACGGCGCGCTGCGCGCCTACCGCTCCAGCCACATCCCGTTCCAGGAGCTCGTTCCGCTGTTCGCCCCGACGCCCGGCGGCGACGGATCCCCGTTCGACGTCATGTTGGTGATGCAGCCGGCGGATGCGCCGGCCGAGTTCGACGGCCTGACCACCGAACTGACCGACGTCGACACCGGCTCCGTGCCGTATCCCCTGACGGTCGACATCGAGGCGCGAGACGGGCGCTACCGCGTGTCCTACCGGTACGCCACCGACAGGTACGACCCCGCCGACGTCGAGGAGCTGGCGGAGCGCCTGCACGCCTCGATCGCCGCGATCGCGGCCGACCCCGACCGGACGGTGGAAGAACTCCGTTCGCTGACCGCGGCGCCGCACGCCGAGAGGAGCTGAGACCCGTGCCAGGCCCGACGAAGACCCGAGCGCAGGGCGTGCTGACCGAGTTCGACGCCCGGCTGGCGGCCGATCCGCACGCGCCGGCCGTCGCCGACGACCGGTCGAGCCGGACTTACGCGCAGCTCGACGCCGAATCCACCGGTTATGCCAACGCGTTGCGCGAGCGAGGCGCCGGTCGCGAGGTCGTGGTGGCGATCGTCGCGGAGCGCGGACCGCAGTACGTCGCGATGGTGCTCGGTGTCCTCCGGGCCGGTGCCGCGTTCGTGCCCATCGAGCCCAGCACGCCGCCACACCGGGCGCGTCAGATGTGCGCGACCGCGAGCGCGCGCGTCCTGCTCGTCCAGCCGGGCCACGAGGCATACGCCGCCGAGCTGGTCGAGGGAGCCGAGCCGGCGCGGGCACTGGTCACGGCCTCCCCGGCACCCGTGCGCACCGACCCCGTCGCGGATTTCCCGGCCAGGGAGCCGGACGGCTTGGCGTACGTGATCTTCACGTCCGGCTCCACCGGTGCCCCGAAGGGCGCGATGGTGACCGACGGGGGAATGGCCAACCATATCGCCGCGAAGACGCTCGATCTCGCGCTCGGCCCCGCCGACGTCATCGGGTTCACGGCGCCGTTGTCGTTCGACATCTCCGTCTGGCAGGCGCTGACCGCGCTGACGACCGGCGGCGCGGTGGCCGTCGCGTCGCCGGTGAACCTGGCGGAACCCGCCGAGCTCGTCGCCTGGGTGCGCCGACATGGCGTCACGGTCCTGGAAATCGTGCCGTCCTTCCTCGCCGTCGTCCTCGACCAGCTCTCCGATGACGAACGGCTGCGCGCCGGGTTGGGGACGTTGCGCTTCCTGATCGCCACGGGAGAAGCGTTGCCGGCCCGGCTCGCGCAGCGCTGGTACGAGTGCTTCCCGGACATCGCGTTGCTGAACGCCTACGGCCCGACCGAGTGCTCCGACGACGTCACCCACCACGTCGTCACCGAAGCGGAGTGCGCGACGCGGGCGTGGCCGCCGATCGGGCGGGAGATCATCAACACCAGGGTGCACGTCGTCGACCCGCACGGGCAGGAGACACCTCCCGGAGTCGAGGGCGAACTGCTGGTCGGCGGGCTCGGCGTGGGGCGGGGCTACATCGGCGATCCGGTCCGCACCGCGCTGGCGTTCGTGCCCGACCACCTGTCCGCGGCGCCCGGCGCCCGGCTGTACCGCACCGGAGACCGGGGCAGCCGCGCGTCAGACGGCACGATCGACTACCACGGGCGACGCGATCGCCAGGTCAAGGTCCGCGGGCACCGGGTCGAGCTCGGCGACGTCGAAGCCGAGCTGCTCCGGGTGCCCGAGGTGGCCTCGGCCGCGTGCGTGTTCTCGACGGGGCGGCTGCGGGCGTTCGTGACGCTCCGGACCGGCTCGGCGGAACCCGATCCCGAGGACCGGATCCTCGAACTCGTTCGGGCATCCGCGCCGAGCTACCTCGTGCCCCACGAGTTGACCGTCCTCGACCGGATGCCGACCGGTACCTCCGGGAAGGTCGACCACCAGGCGCTCGACGGACGCCGGGAGGCCCGAGCGGCCGAGGCGGAGGAGAGCGACGAGGACACGTCGCTGGCGGCGGTCCGGGCGATGATCGCTGAGGTCCTGGGAGTTCCCGCGGTGGGCGCCGACGAGGACTTCTTCGCGGCGGGCGGCGACTCGCTGTCGGCGATGAACGCCATCTCGCTGGCCCGCAAGCGCTTCCACGCGGACGACGCGTCATTGCGCGAGTTCCTCGCCGACCCGACGCCACGCCGGATGCTCTCGGTGCTGAAGGATGCCCGGGCGGCGAGCCGGCCGGAGCACACCGAACTGGAGCCCGGAGCGTTGTCGTCCGGCCAGGAACGGCTGTGGTTCCTCGAACAGCTGCATCCACGCAAAGGCGCTCAACTGATCCGCCTGGGGCTCACCCTGCGGGGCGATCTCGACCTCGACGCGCTCCAGCACGCGCTGAACGCCATCGTTAGCCGCCACGAGCCGCTGCGCACGGTCTTCTCCCAGGAACGCGGCATCCCGGTCGGAACCGTGTGGCCCAAGGCGGAGGTGACCTTGGAGCGCGTCGCCGGGGACGTCGACCTCGTCTCCGATCTGGTCGACGGTTCCGAGCTGTCCGTCCGCACCGAACAGCCGCCGCTGATGCGGGCCCGTCTCGCGCGGATCGCGCCCGACCACCACCTCCTCACGCTCCTCATCCACCACCTGGTGGCCGACGGATGGTCGCTGGCCGTGCTGAGGCGGGAGATCGCCACCTACTACCAGCGTTGGGTCGACGGAGAGCCGGACGTGCCGATGCCGGACAGCACCTTCGCGCGCTACGTCGGCGAGGAACGCAGGTGGCTGGGCAGCTCCGAGGCCGAAGAGTGCGAGCGGTACTGGACCGATCAGCTCGACGGGGCACCGCCGGCGATCGACCTGCCGCTGGACCGGCCTCGCCCGGCTCGTCCCGACTTCACCGCCGAGCACGTCGTCACCGAACTCACGACGGAGGAGACCAGCGCTCTGCTGCGGACCGCGCGGGCGATGCGGGCCACGCCGTTCATGGCCGTGATGGCGGCGTTGCACGCCGTGCTGCGCGATGTCACCGGCACCGACGATCTCGTCGTCGGGATCGACTCGATCAACCGGTCCTGGCCGGGAAGCGAAGATCTCATCGGCACGTTCGTGAATCAGCTCCCGGTGCGACTGGCGGCACCGGAGGCCGCCCCGACCTTCGGCGCCCTGTTGGAGCTCGCGCGGCGGCAGTGCGTCGGGGCTTACGAGAACGACAGGCTGCCGTTCCACAAGATCGTGGCCGCCGTCAACCCGCCGCGCCAGGCAGGCCGGTTCCCCCTGTTCCAGGTGAAGGTCACGCACCAGAGCGCGTGGCGCACGGGCGTGGCGCTGCCCGCCATCGAGGTGGTGCCGAGCGAGATCTCGGAACCGGTGACCGATCTCGACCTGATGCTCGACGTTTCCGGCGAGTCGGACCGCCTCCGGCTCGAACTGGTCTACCGGCCCGAGGTTCTGGACCGCGAGACGGCCGCGGCCTGGCTCGAAGCGATCGGCGAGGTTCTCCGGGCCGGCGCCGCGGACCCGGACGTGGCCGTCCCACCCGGCATCACCCGGGGCCCAGACCGATCGATGACAGGAGGTGATGGCGATGGACGTCCCGAGCACTCGGACGCCTGAGAACGCGCCGGGCTCCGTTGCCGGGCCGGTCCAGGCGGGCCCTGAGGCCGCCGGCGCCGAGGAGCCGGCGCCGGTCGGCCCGCAGACGCCGACCGAGGAGCTGGTGGCCGAGGTGTGGTGCGAGCTGCTGGAGCTCGACGCGGTCGACGTGACCGAGGACTTCTTCGTGCTGGGCGGGCATTCCATGTTGGCGGCACAGGTGGTCTACCAACTCGCCGATCGGACGGGGATTCCCTTGGAGCTGGAGGTGTTCTTCGACCTGGGCACCGTGGCGGAGGTCGCCGCCGAGCTGGACCGCATCCGGTCCGTCGGGCCGGACCTCGACGAGTCCCGCATCTACGAGGAGGAACTGTGAACGCGCACGACCTCGTGCGGCGGCTGGACGACCTCGGTGTCGGGCTGACCCTCGTCGACGACCGGATCCGGTATCGCAGCCGGGGCGCCCAGCTCGCGCCCGAGCTGGTCGCCGAGATGAAGCAGCACCGCGACGAGCTCGTCGAGATCCTGAACCGGCGCGCGCAGCTGCGGTGGCCGCCGGCTCGCGAGGACGTCGACGACCAGGAACGCCGGGGACCGCTGAGCAAGGCGCAGCAGACGCTCTGGGCGACGAACTACTTCCTGGAGGACGGCACCTACAACGTGTGCGGGGCCCTGCGGCTGCGCGGCGAGCTCGACGACGTCGCGTTCGCGGCCGCGCTGGAAGACGTGCACCGCAGGCACCCGTCGCTGCGCACCGTGTTCCCCGTTGCGGTGGGCGAGCCGGTTCAGCACGTCCTGCCAGAGGTCGCGACGCCGGTCGTGTTCCAGGACTTATCGCACCAGCCGCCGGAAACGGCGCTCGACGAGTGCCTGCGGGAATGCGCGCGACTCGCGGATCGCAAGCTCCCGCTCGACACCGAGCCACCGGTGTCCATGTGCCGCTACCGATTAGCCGCGGACGATCACGTCTTCGTCGTGGTGCTGCACCACGTCATCGCCGACGGTGTCTCGGTCGGCGTGCTGCTGGAAGACCTGGCCCAGTGCTACAACGCCCGGTTGGACGGCAGCCCCGTCGAGCCGTCCGCGGGTGCCGTCGACATGCTCGACTACGCCCGGTGGGAGCAGGAGCACCTCCGCTACGCGGACCTCGGAACCGCCCGGCGGTACTGGAAGGAACGGCTCAGCGACGCGGCTTTCGGGCCGTTGCCCCTCCCGCCCCCGCGGGAGGAGGTGCGCGCGGATCACCGCGGCGGCGCGTATACGGCGGTCATCGATGCGGCCACGACCGCGGCCGTGCGCCGGCTGGTGTCGGAGAGCCGCTCCAGCTCCTTCCTCGTCGTCTCGGCCGCCATCTCGTCGATGCTGTCCAGGTACACCGGCCGCGAGGACATGGTGGTCGGGATGCCGGTGGCCCGCCGCGACCGCGCCGGGCTGGAGAAGCTGGTCGGCCTGCTGCTCGACATGATCCCGGTCCGGCTCGAACTCGGTGGCGGCCCGAGCTTCGCCGACCTCGTCAAGCGGACCAGGACCGCGGTCCTCGGCGCGGTGGGCAATGCCGTGGTGCCGTCGGAGATCGTGCTCGACGAGCACACGGCGCGCGGCGACGCGGCGGGCCGGGCGTTGTTCAACGTCATCGTCACCGACGCGGGCACCCAGCTGCCGGAGCCGAGCTTCCGCGGCCTGGAGGCGAGCCACCTCGATGTGGCGCAGGTCGGTGCCAAGTACGACCTCAACTTCCTGGTGCGCGACGACGGCGACACCCTCGCGATCGACGTCGAGTACGACCGGCGGGCGGTCGGCGAGCAGGACGTGGCCGCCATGACATCGATGGTCCGCAGGATCCTCGCGCAGGGCACGGCGAATCCGCAGCGCCGTGCGGCGGACTTGGCCGCGGCGCCGTTCGGCGAGATCGGAGCGGGCGCGGTGGGCGAGCACGCCGACCGGGTGCCAGGTGCGGACGAGTCGCTCGTCGGCCGGCTCGCCGCGATGGCGCAGACCCGCGGCGACGCCGTCGCCGTCAGCCACGACGGCACCACGCTGTCCTACCGGGAGCTCGCCGGTCTGGTCGACCGGATCGCCAGGGGACTCCGCCGGGAAGGCTTCGGCGCGGGCGACGTCGTGGCGATTTCGCTGCCGCGCGGCATCGACCTCGTCGCCGCCATCGTGGGCGTCATGGGCAGCGGCGCCGCGTGCCTAGTGCTCGACGACTCCTGGCCGCAGGCCCGCGTCGACCGCGTCCTCGCCGACGCGGATGCGCGCCGGATCATCGCGCCGGAACCGGATTCGGGCAGCGGGCGCGTCACCGTCGCGCAGTTGGCCGAACTCGGGGCGGCGGCCGCCCCGAGCGAGCCGGTACCGGCGCAGGCCACCGCTTACGTGATCTACACATCGGGATCGACCGGTCGCCCCAAGGGCGTGCACGTGACCCACCACAACGTCCTGAGCCTGCTGGGCGCCACCGGCGACGCCTACGGCTTCGGTGCCGACGACACGTGGACGCTGTTCCACGCCTGTTCCTTCGACGTCTCGATGTACGAGATGTTCGGCTGCCTGCTGCACGGCGGACGGCTGGTGGTGGTTCCACAGTGGACCACGCGGGAGCCGGAGGCGTTCGCCCAGCTGCTGCAACGGGAACGGGTCACCGTGCTGAGCCAGACGCCCTCGGCGCTGTCGGTGATGCTTCCGGCGATCGAGCGGAACCCGAGCGCGGCCGAGCACATCCGGTACGTCCTGTTCGCCGGAGAAGCGCTGGAGCGCCGGCTGGTGGACCAGTGGTACCAGGCTCTTGGTGACCGAACCCAGCTGGTCAACATGTACGGCATCACCGAGACGACCGTGCACGCGTCGTGGCGGTGGCTCCGGCCGGACGACGCGCACACCGCGGAATCCGACATCGGCGGCCCGCTGCCGGGCACCTCGCTGCACATCCTGCACGACAACGGCACGTCGGTGTTCGACCGCTGCGTCGGGGAGATCTACGTCGGGGGCCCGCAGGTGAGCGCGGGCTACCTCGGCAGGCCCCGGGAGACGGCCCTGCGGTTCGTGCCCGACCCGTTCGGCCCGATCCCGGGATCGCGGATGTACCGCTCCGGCGACCTCGCCCGGCGGAGCGGGACCGGCATGTCGTACCTGGGCCGGCGGGATTCGCAGGTGCAGGTCAACGGATTCCGCATCGAGCTGTCCGAGATCGAGGCGGCGCTGGCCGGTCAACCCGGCGTGGCCGCGGCCGCGGCCGTCACCACACCGGACGACGGCGGAACCCGGATCGTCGCGGCCGTCGTCGCCGAGGACGACGCGGACCTCTCCGCCGCCGAACTCATCCGGGGCACGCGCGCCGTCCTGCCCCGCTACATGATCCCGCACGCGGTCGCGGTCGTCGCGGAGCTGCCGCTGACCAACAACGGCAAGCTCGACCGCGCCGCGGTGGTTTCCGCGGCGACAGCCGCGATCACGTCGAGCCCGCGGGTTTCCGCGCCACCGCAGGGCCCCGCGGAAACCCTCTTGCTGGAGCTGTTCCGGGAAGTGCTCGGCGACGATTCCGCCTCGACCGCCACCGATTTCCTGGAGCAGGGCGGCGATTCCATGCACGCCATCCACCTCGTGGGCCTCGCCCGCGAGCGGGGCCTCGCGTTCAGCGTCCGCGATGTCTACGAGGCCCCGGTGCTCACCGAACTCGCGGCGCGCGCCGCGCTCCGGGACCCGGACGCCACCGAGGCGTCGGCGGAGCGCGAGCCGTTCTCCCTGCTGCCCGCCGAGTTCGCCGGTTCGTTCCCCGACGATGTCGAGGACGCCTACCCGATGACGGCCATGCAGACCGGCATGATCTACCACCAGGAGATCGCTCCCGGGGCGGGCGTCTACCACATCGTGCTCAGCTACCGGGTGCGCGGAACCATGGATCCGGTGGCGTTCCGCGCGGCGGCGCAGGCCGTCACGGACGCGCATCCGATCCTGCGGACCAGCTTCGACCTCGGCCACGCCCACGGGCCGGTGCAGCGCGTGCACACCGCCGTCGACGTCCCGGTGGAGTTCGAGGACCTCGCGAATCTCGCCCCCGCGGACCAGGAAGCCAGGATTCGGCAGGTCGTCGAGACCGAGACCGCGAGCACCTTCGACCTCGCGCGGGTCCCGCTGTTCCGGCTCGTGGTGCTCACCCTGTCCGCGGACGACTACCAGCTGGTCTTCGCCCACAACCACGCCATCCTGGACGGCTGGTCGGTGAACGTCTTCTTCGAGGACCTGCACGCCCAGTACCTCGACCGACTGCACGGCGGTTCGGGGCGTCCGCTGCCGCGGCCGCGGACCAGGTTCGCGGACTACGTCGCGTTGGAGCAGCGGGCCCTGGCCGACCCCGCCCATGCGGACTTCTGGCGCGAACGGACTTCGCCGGAGGCCCACCTGATCGCCCCCGGTAGGTCGGGCGATCCCGTCATGCGGCAGCTGCACGAGGACCTGCCCGGAACGATCGACGAACTGCGGGCGGTCGCCGCGCAGGTGGGGGTGCCGCTCAAGGCCCTGCTGCTCGCCGCGCACATCCGCGTAGTCGCCTGGTTGACCGGCCACGACGACGTGGTGACCAGCCTCGTCTTCGCCTGCCGCCCGGAGGAGCAGGATTCCGACCGGATGCTGGGCCTGTTCCTCAACCAGCTCCCGGTGCGCATCGAACTGGCCGACCAGAGCTGGGCCGAGTTGGCCCGGCAGGTGCACCGCGGCGAGTCGGACATGATGCGGCATCGCTGGTACCCGCACGCCTCGATCCAGCAGGAGCACGGATCGCGGCCCATCTTCGATTCCAGCTTCAACTTCACCGACTACCACACGACGCGAAGGCTCGTGCGCGACGGCAGCCTGGAGGTTCTCGACAGCTACGAGCTCGAATCCACCCACTACGCGTTCGGCTCCAACTACACGGTCGACGTCCGGACCCACGAGCTCCGGATGATCCTCGAGTACGACGCCTCGGCCGTGGCGCGCTCCACGGTCGCCCTCGCCGCAGAAGCCCACCGCCGGATCTTGTCGGCGATCGTCGCCGATCCGGACAAGGCGTGCCGGAGCACGGCCTTGCCCGGAGTCGTCGACCTGGCTCGGCTGCTCGAATCCGAGCTGGCCGCCCCGGAGCCGGATGAGCCGGCGCGGGACACTGCGAACGGCGGGGTCGAGGCGCCTGAGTCCACAGTGGACAATAGCACGCCGGTCGAGCCGAGTCTCGCCCGCAGCGCGCGCAAGGCGTGGACCGAAGTGCTGGGTGTGACCGACTTCGGTGCGGACACCAGCTTCTTCGAGGTCGGTGGCTCGTCGTTGACGGCCATGCGGGTGGTGAGCATGCTCCGCGCGCAGCACGGTCAGCTGTCGATGGGCGCGTTCATGGAGAACCCCACCGTCAACGGCACCGCACGCGCGCTCAGCGCGGCATCGAAATCCACTGACGACGCCGTGGCGCCTGTGGTGGACGCGGACCCCGTCGGCGACGGGCCGCGCCGCTATCCCCTGTCGCGCGCCCAGCACCAGATGTGGTTGCTGGCGAGCAAGTTGCCGGAAGTGGCGCTGTTCGGCATGCCTGCCGCGCTCCAGGCGGAGGGGCCGCTGGACCTCGACGTGCTCAAGCGCACGCTCGCGTCGCTGGTGCGGCGCCACGAAGCCCTCCGGACGCGCATCGTGAGCACGGACGACGGTCCGGAGCAGGTGGTCGAGCCGCACGTCGACCTCGACATCGAGGTGGTGGACCTGAGCGGGCACGCCGATCCGGTCGCCGACTGCGAGAAGCTGATGGCGGCCGCGGTGCGGGAGCCCATCGCGCTGGATCGCGCGCCGCTGATGCGCGCGATCGTCTACCGCATCGGCGCCCTGCGGCACGTGATCTACCTGAACATCCACCACGTGGTCTGCGACGGCTGGTCGCTGGAACTGCTGCTGGGAGAGGCCGCGCGGACCTACCGGGAGCTGGCGGCCGGCGCCGGAACCGCGGATCGGCCGGCCGCACCGGGCAGCGGTCGGCTGGCCCTGGCACGGGCCGAGTGGGCGGAATCGCCGGAGGCGCGGCGGCAACTCACCTACTGGGTCGACCGACTGGCTCCGCCCTGGACCTCCCTCGCCGCCGGGCCTTCGAGCCGATTCGCCGTCGCGGATCAGGCCACGTTCGTCGAACGCCTCCGTTCCGCTTCCTGCCAACGCCGACTGGACCGCGCGGTGATCGAGCCGGTGCGCGACGCCGCCCGTCGGCACGGCCTGACCGAATTCATGGTGGTGTTGACCGCTTTCGCGACGGCGTTGCGGTCCTGGAGCGGACAGGACGACATCCGCGTCGCCACGATGCTCGCCAACCGAGCCCAGCCCGGCACGGAGGACATCGTCGGGCTGGTCGCGAACACGGCAGTGTTGCGGATGCAGGTCGGCGCGGACGCCGATCCCGTCGACCTCAGCCGCGAAGTCCAGCGGGCGTGCATCGGCGCGTACGAGAACCAGGAGGTTCCGTTCGAGGACGTCCTGGCCGCACTGGCGGAGCGCTACCCCGCGGAGCAGCGGACCGGTCCGATGTACGAGGCCATGCTCGTCGTCCAGGAGGAGACCACGGCCGTCGCACCGGACGACGGGCTCGAGTTCTCGCCATACCGATCCGACCGCGGCGTCCTCACCACCTCGATCGCCGCGACGAACTGCGAATTCGTCCTCGGTGTGACGCCGGACGACGGTGCGCTGGTGCTGAACCTGCGCTACAAACCGGCGATCACGGACCGGGCGGTCGCGGTCGAACTCCTCGACGACATCGCGACCGCGTTGACGGCGACCGCCCGGGCGATGGGGGAACGCGCGTGACTCCTTGCCCGGTCCACCGGCTTCGCTACCGGCGCCTGTGGCGGCTCCCCTCGGTCCGCACGATCGGAACGACGGCGCTCGTGACGGTGGCCGCGGTTGCGCTGAGCGCCGCCGTCGCGCCGTTGTGGGCGCCGCTGGTGGTGCTCGCCGCCGGAGCGGCCGTGATCACCGCCGAAGTTCGGCGGCACCGCGCCCGCATCGCGATCGAGCTGCGGCTGGTGCGCGCTCTGGTCCGCTCCGGTGGTGGTTGCCCCGGTGACGTCGAGGTGCCGGGCCTCGGCGCCGAGGTGCGGATGGAGGCGATGCCCAACGGCGTCACGAGGATCGAGGCGGCCTCGTTCCTGGATGCCGTGCGGGCGCTGGGTTTTGCGATGGGCTCGGATCGCGCCTTCCACCTCGACCTGCTGCGGCGAACGGCGAAGGGGCGCCTCTCGGAGGTTTGGGGGCGCACGGCGTTGCCGGTGGACGAGCGCTACCGGCCGCTGGGACTGGCCCGGGTGGCCGAGGCGGCGACCGCGTCCCTGGAGGAACCGGAGCGAGATGTCCTGACGGCCTTCGCGGCGGGCGTCAATGCGTCGCTGCGGCATCACGGCTCGCCGTTCGAAGCCCGGTTCCTCTCGTACCGGCCGGAGCCGTGGACCGCAGCGGACAGCGTGTTGATCGCGCTGTTCCTGTTCCATTCGCTGTCCTGGAACGAGCAGCCGAAGCGCGCCGATGCCGTGATCCGGCGGGTGTTCCCGGACGACGTCGCCGATTTCTTCCTGCCGGGTGCGGGTCGGGAGCCGTCCATCCCGGAAGGCCTGGGGCGCCTGCGCGCGGCCGAGCCGGTTTCCGACGTCGTCGCGCTCGACGGGGCGGTGCCCGGATCCAACTGCTGGGTCCGGGGCGGCCCCGATGCGCGGCACCCGCTCCTGGCCTGCGACCTCCACCTGCCGCTGACCATGCCGAACCTGCTGTACGAGGTGGATCTGCGCTGGCCGGGGCAGCGAGTGACCGGTCTGGCGGCGCCCGGTCTGCCGGTGGTGCTGACCGGGCGCAACGAGCACATCGCGTGGGGAGTGACGAACCTCAGCGCCGACGTCCTCGACCTGGTCCCGGCCGCCGACGCCGATGCCGACGGCTCGGCCAGCCCGACCACCGGAACTGAACGGATCCGCGTTCGAGGTCGCGCGGATGCGCAACTCGACGTCACCCGCGTCGGCACCATGCCGGTGTCCCGGAATCCCTTGCTGGGCGAGAAGATCGCCATCCGGTGGACCGGTCATGATCTCCGCAGCTGCGACCTGAAGTTCCAGCGGCTGGCCCAGGCATCCAGCGTCGCGGAGAGCATCGAGCTGCTCGAACAGGCGCAGGGCATCGCGCTCAACGTGCTCGTCGCGGACGATTCGGGACGCATGGCGCACCTGGCGACCGGGCTGCTTCCGCGGCGGCCGGCCGATCGCCGCGGTGCCGCGGACGGGTACCTCACCGGAGCGCAGCGGCCACGCCTGGTCGATCCGCCATCGGGGATCCTGGTTTCGGCGAACGACGCGGCGCTGACCGAGCACACCTTCCAGATCGGCTACGACCTCGATCCCGGCCACCGCGCCCGCCGGTTGCGGCGACTGCTGGCCGAGGCCGCGGACCCCGATCCGGCCGCCATGCGCGCGATGCAGCACGACACGGCCGCGGAGTTGTACCTGCCGTACCGCGATCTCGCGGTGTCGGCGCTCGCCGGCCGCGGCGACCGCGTCGCGGACCTGCTCGCGTCCTGGGACGGCCGGGCCGATGTCGCTTCCCAGGCGTTCGGCGTCCTCGTGCGGCTGCGCGAGATCATCGCCCAGCAGGTCCTCGGCGCTTACCTGGCGGTGTGCCGGGAACACGACCCGGACTTCCGGTATCCCTTCCGTGCGGTCGATGGGCCGTTGCTCGCCATCCTCCGAGCCGAGGACCCGTCGCTGCTGCCGCCCGGCGAGGAAGCCGGCGGCTGGGCGGGTTTCGTCGCGCGTTGCGTGGATCGAGCCGTGGCCGAAGTCGGGGGAGCGGCGGGCGACGGCCGCCTGCCGACTTGGGGCGAACTCAACTCGGTGGGCCTGGACCATCCGCTGGCAGGGCTTGCACCGTGGGCAGGTCGGCTGCTCGGGGTCGCGGCGAGACCGCAATCCGGTGCGCTGCACAGCGTTCGGACGTGCGTTCCGGGCTTCGCCGCGGTCGGGCGCGCCGTTTTGTCGCCCGGGGCGGGCGGTTTCGCGGAATTCGAGCTACCCGGCGGGCAGTCGGGACACCCGTTGCGCGCGCAGTTCGACGACCGCCACCGCGAATGGTCGAGCACCGGCTCGCGCGCCGCACCCGCGCCGCGCGGCGGATGTGGATTCGTGTTGCGGCCGGCCGGATCGCCGGGTGCCGCAGAGCCAGTGGACGTGGGAGGCCGGAATGAGTGAACCGCAGACAACGACCCGACCGGCCCTCGTCCGCATCGGAGCGCGGACGTCGCCGCGGTGCCGGCTGCTGTGCGTGCCGTACGCGGGTGCCGGAACGGCCGCGTACCGGACCTTCCCCCAGGCGCTGCCGCCGTGGGTGGAGGTGTGGGCGATCCGGCTGCCGGCTCGCGAAAGCCGGCTGGCCGAGCCACCACTGGCCGACATCCGGTCGGTGGTGGACGTCCTGGTCGAGGAGTTGGCCGGGGACGAGGCGTTCGGCCCGGCGCCGGACGGGCGCGCGCCGTTGCCCTACGCCCTGCTCGGGCACAGCATGGGCGCCCTGGTCTGCTTCGAACTCGCCCGGGCGCTGCGCCGGCACGAATTGCCCCAGCCCGCCCACCTCTTCGTCTCCGGTCGTCGTGCACCGAACATCCCCGACGAGCTGCCGGCCATCCACCGGCTGCCGGAGTCGCAGTTCCTCGCCGAAGTCCGGCGGCTGGGCGGCATTCCGGACTCGGTGCTGGCCGAGCCCGGGCTGATCGACCTGATCGCCCCGGCGTTGCGCGCGGACTTCGCGGTCTGCGAGACCTACCGGCACACCGAAGAACCGCCGTTGCCCTACGGCATTTCGGCCTTCGGCGGGCGGTCCGACCCCACGACCACACCGGAGCAGCTCGCCCGGTGGAGCGAGGAGGCCGACGGCCCGTTCACCATGCGGCTCTACCCCGGTGACCACTTCTTCATCCACGCCCACCACCGGCAGATCCTGACCGAGATCTGCCGGGACATCGACCCCGGGCAGCCCTGATCCGCGCCCCGGAAGCCGCTGAAGACGGAGACATCGAGGAGATCACCATGCCGGATCCCGGATCATGGCTGCTGAGGCCGCCGCCCGAGGACGCGCAGACCCTGTTGTTCGGCTTCCCGTACGCCGGCGGTGGCGCCTCCCTGTACCGGCAATGGCCGAATCAGATCGGGGACGCCTGGTTCGGCGCGCTCCAGCCGCCGGGCCGGGAGCACCGCTTCCGGGAACCGCCCGTGCGCACCCACGCCGAGTTCACCGAGTCGCTGGTGGAGTACCTGGCCCGCTTCGCCGATCGCAAGTTCGCCTTCTTCGGCCACTGCGGCGGCGTACCGCTGGCGCTGTCCACCACGCTGGCGCTGAAGGATCGCGGAATGCCGCTGCCCGCAAGGATTTTCGCGTCGGGTTGGGGCCCGCCGCACGAGCGGCTGTACGGCAGGCTCAACTTCGTCGACCTGGCCACCGCCGACCTCGGCGCAGAGGTCAGCGCGTTGTTCGAAAAGCTCGGAGTGCCGGTGCGCGAAGACTTCGTCGAGGTGGCCGCCCAGGTCCTGCGCGTCGACTTGGAGCTGCACCGGCCCCACCTGCACGACGCGACGCGCTTCCTGCCGGCACCGGTGACGGTGCTCGGCTGGACCGACGACGACGTCGTCCCGCCTGCGGAGGCGTGCCGCGGCTGGGAAGAGGTCGCCGAGACCCGCTACGAGGTCCTCGACGGCGAGCACTTCGCGTTCACCCGCTGCCCGCCGCACCTCGTCGACCTGCTGACGCGTGACATGACCGACGTGCGACCGCCTCCGTCGACGCGTGCCGATGCCGTACCGAACAACCCACTCGAAACGACGCCGGAGGTAATACCATGAGCTCATCCGACGGATCGCCGCAACTCGGCCCGACCATTCACGAACTGGTGGAGGGCTGGGCGGCCGCTACGCCGTCCGCGCCCGCGGTGCGGGACGCCGACGACACGATGACCTACCGCGAGCTCAACGAACGAGCCGACCGGTTGGCCACCGTGCTGCGGGACAGCGGGTTAGGGCTGGAGAGCCGGGTCGGCGTCGCGATTCCTCGTTCGGCGGCGGCGATCGTGGCGTTCCTCGGCGTGTTGAAGGCGGGCTGCGGCTATGTGCCGCTGGACCCCGAGTACCCGGCGGAGCGCCTCGACTTCATCCTCGCCGACTCCGGTGTCGAGGCGCTGGTGACGGTTTCTTCGGTCGAGCTCGCGCATCCCGAAGGAATGCCGGTGATCGTCCTGGACGGCGACGAGCCGGCGGCGGCGTCGGCCCCGGCCCCAGTGCCGGTCACCGCACAGCAGTGCGCGTACGTCATCTACACGTCCGGCTCGACCGGCACCCCGAAGGGCGTGGTGGTCGAGCACCGCAACGTGGTCGCGCTGGTGAGCAACGACGACCGGCTGGCCGTCGGCCCGGGCGAGACGGTGGCGCACTTCGCGCCGACGGCCTTCGACGCATCGGTCTTCGAGATCTGGGGCGCGCTGTGCCGCGGTGCGCAGGTCGCGATCCTGCCCGGGGCGCAGGTGTCCATCGAGGAACTGGGGCGGCAGCTGCGTGAGCTGCAACCGGACTGGTTGTTCCTCACCACGGGGCTGTTCCACCTGCTGGCCGACTTCGACCTGACCGCCCTGAAACCGGTCGGGCGCCTGCTGACCGGCGGCGACGTGCTCAATCCGGACCACGTGGCGGCGGCCGCCGCCACGACGTCGGTGTACGCCGCCTACGGGCCGACCGAGACCACCGTCTTCACGACGCTGCACTCGCCGTCGCCGGGCCGGCAGGGCAGCCGGGTGCCGCTCGGACGCGGCCTGGACGGCGTCGGGGTGTACGTCCTCGACGAACGGTTCGAACAGGTCCCGCAAGGCGAGATCGGCGAGTTGTACATCGGGGGCAGCGGGCTTTCCCGCGGCTACCACGACAGGCCCGAGCTGACCGCCGAACGTTTCCTGCCCGATCCGTTCGCCCGCGTGCCCGGGGCGCGCATGTACCGCACCGGCGACCTCGGCCGGGCACTGCCCGACGGCGAGCTGGAATTCCACGGGCGCATCGACCGGCAGGTGAAGGTCCGCGGATTCCGCATCGAGCTGGGCGAAATCGAGAACGTCTTGCTGAGCGCACCGGATGTGTCGGCCGCGGCGGTGGTGGCGGTTCCCGGGCTGGACGGCGACAAGCGGCTTGCCGCGTACGTCTCGTCGGGCGCGGATCTCGCCGTTTCCGAGCTGCGTGCCTGGACCGCCGCCCGGTTGCCGGGCCACGCCGTCCCGGCCACGTTCATCGTCCTGGATTCGCTGCCGCTGGACGCCAACGGGAAGCTGGATCGCCGGTCGCTGCCCGCGGCTTGGGCCAGCCGGGCCGCCGTGGAGGGACTTCCGCCGTACGTGGCGCCCGGCAGCGAGATCGAACGGATCATCGCCACCGCTTGGGCCGAGGCCCTGGAACTCGACGAGGTCGGGGCGCGGGACGACTTCTTCGCCCTGGGCGGGGATTCGCTGCGCAGCGTCGCCGTGCTCGAACGGCTCCGCGCGATCGGGGTCGGGTTCACCGCCGCCCAGTTCTTCAGCCATCCGACGGTGGTCGAGCTGGCGGCCCAGTACGAAGCCGACGCCACCCCGTCCGACGCGGCGAGCACCGCCGCGCGGACTTCCTGATGCCGACGGCCCCGCCGCGAGACGGGGCCCGAGGTTCCGCACCGCCACGTAAGCCATTTCGAACCAGTCCTTGGGGACCACATGCGCATCACCGCACCCGATTCCGCCGAGTCCGTTCCGCTCGACGAGATCGACCTGTACGCCCCCGAGCGTTATCGCGACGGCAGCCAGCACGCGGCCTGGCAGACCCTTCGCCGCCAGGCACCGGTCTGGTGGCACGAACGGCCCGGCCAACCGGGTTTCTGGTCGGTGACGAGGTTCGCGGACTGCGAACGCGTCCTCAAGGAGCACCGCACGTTCAGTTCGGCATCGGGCACGGTGCTCGGCTCGATCGAAACCGGTGATCCCGCGGGCGGGCGCACCATCTCGCTGATGGATCCGCCCGAGCACACCGGGCTGCGCACCGCGTCGATGCGGTCGTTCAGCCACTCGGTCCTGCGCGGGCGGGCCGACCGGATCCAGGAGCAGGTGCGCCGCCTGGTGCAACCGTGCCTCGACGGCGAGCAGGACTTCGCCCACCTGATGCGCAGGTTGCCGATGGCGATCACCGGTGAACTGATCGGCATCCCGGAGGAACACTGGGACCCGATCGCGTTCTGGACCGCGGCCGGGATCTCGCCGGAAGATCCCGCGTTCGCCGTCGGGCCCACCACGGCGCACACGCTGCGCCGCGCCCACCACGAGCTGTTCGCGCGGTTCTCCGAGCTGATCGCGCACCGCCGCCGTCACCCGGGCTCCGATCTGATCAGCGCATTGCTGGAGCTGCGGCCCGATGGGCGGCGGATGGAAGACGGCGACGTGCTGCTCAACTGCTACAGCTTCATGGCCGGCGCCAACTCCACCACGCCGCACGTCGCCGGCCAGACGCTGCTCGCGCTGATCGAGCACCCGTCGTGGTGGGCGTGGCTGCGCGAGGATCCGGAGCGGACGCCGGTGGTGGTGGAGGAAGGTGTGCGGTGGACCGCCACACCGCACCACCTGGTCCGCCGCGCGGTGCGGGACACCGAGATCAGCGGCGTCCGGATCTCCGCGGGCGACTGGGTCTGCGCCTGGGTCGGCTCGGCGCATCGCGACGAGGCGGTTTTCGACGACCCATATCGCCTGGATCCGCAGCGCCCGCCCAACCAGCACATCGGGTTCGGCATCGGCCCGCACTACTGCATCGGCGCGCCGCTGTCGCGGATCGCGTTGCGGGCCTTGTTCGAAGAACTCGTCTCGAAGTTCGAACAGATCGAGTTGGCCGGCCCCGTCACGCACCTGACGTCGAACTGGGTCAACGGCCTGTCGTCCATGCCGGTGCTCGGAAAACCGCGGCGGTGACAGATGAAGAACGCAAGTGACCTGATTCCCAACATCGACAGGGAGGTACGTCGATGCAGCTGATCGCCTCGCCGCCGGCCGCACCGGTACCGCTGGACAAGATCGACCTCTACGACCCAGGCCGGTACCAGCACGGCGAACAGCACGCGTCCTGGCACGCCCTGCGGGCGACGGCTCCGGTGTGGGCGCAGCAAACCCCGGAGGGCGACAGGTTCTGGTCGGTGACCACCTACCGCGATGTTTCCCGGGTCCTCATGGACGACCGGAGGTTCAGCTCGGCGCACGGCACGATCCTCGCCGTCGCACGGGGGGACAGCGCGGGTGGTAAGACGATCAACCTGATGGATCAGCCCGACCACGCGTCGGTCCGGCTGCCCACCATGCGCACCATGGCGACCCGGTTGGTCCGGGAACGTCGCGAACGGGTGCGCGGTCACCTCCGCCGGATCCTGGACGGGCACCTCGATCACGGCGAACCGGTCGACTTCGCCGAGCTGATGCTGCAACTGCCGATGGCCGGGGTCGGCGAGATCATCGGCATCCCCGTCCGGGACTGGTCGTCGATCGTCAGGTGGGCGATGGCCGGTGTCGCGCCGGCGGATCCGGAGTACGCGACGGGCTCCGAGGAGGACACCCTCCGGCACGCCCACCACGAACTGATGGCCCTGTTCTCCGACCTGATCGGGCAACGGCGCCGCCAGCGCCGGGACGACCTGATCTCGGTGCTGCTGGACCTCGACTTCGGCGGCCGCCGGATGAACGAGCACGAGGTGCTGCTCAACTGCTACAGCTTCGCGATGGGTGCCATCACGACGACGCCGCAGGTCGCCTCGCACATGGTGCTCGCATTCGCCGATCAGCCGCAGGTTTGGCGCACGCTCCGGGCGAATCCGGACCTCGTCCCGAGCGCGGTGGAGGAGGCACTGCGGTGGGCCTCGCCGACCAACCACCTGATGCGCCGCACCCTCACCGAGGTGCAGATCGGCGATGTCCGGCTGGACGAAGGAGAACTGGTCTGCGCCTGGGTCGGTTCGGCCAACCGGGACGAACAGGTCTTCGCCGACCCGTACTCCTTCGACCCGGGCCGCACACCCAATCCGCACCTCGCCTTCGGCGTCGGCGCGCACCGCTGCATCGGCGGACCGGCGGCGCAGGTGGCGCTCGCGGTGCTGCTCGAAGAACTGATCGCGCGGTGCGACCGGTTCGAGCTGGCGGGCGAGGTGACCCACCTGTACTCCAACTTCATCAACGGGATCACGCACCTGCCGGTGCGGGTCCGCACGAGTGATCGGGAGGTGGCGCTGCCATGACCGACGTGGAGCACGAATCCGGCGCGCCCGCAACGGAACCGGCGGTGCCGCGCGTCGACAAGAACTTGTCGACCGAGTACATCCCGCCCCGCACCGACCTGGAACGGCGGCTGGCGGCCATGTGGGCCGAACGCCTGAATGTCCGGCCGGTCGGCGTGGACGACGACTTCTTCGAACTCGGCGGCCATTCGCTGGCCGCCGCAGAACTACTGGTCGACATCGCATCGGCGACCGGCGTCGAGGTCTCCGCGCAGACCCTGTTCCTCCAGCCCAGCATCGCCGAGCTGGCCGCGGCGCTGGAAACCGGGACAGGAGCGCAAGGATGAGGCACTCGCACCCGACCGACCCGCACGCCATCCACCTCGACGCGGTGGACCTGCGGGATCCGGCGCTGTACCGCAACGGCGACCCGCACGCGGTGTGGCACGCGATGCGGCACCGGGACCCGGTGCGCTGGCAACCTACCGGGCAGGGATCCGGTTTCTGGTCCGTGACCCGGTACCACGACATCGTTGCGGTGTTGCGCGATCACGCCACCTTCACCTCCGAGGGCGGCACGTTGCTGACGCTGCTCGGGCAGCCCGACCCGGCCAGCCGGCAGCAGCTGTCGGCCACCGACCCGCCGCGCCACACCGAGATGCGGGCGCCGTTGCAGCGCCTGCTGGTCGGCCGCACGGCCGACCGGCACCGCGAACTGGTGCGGGCCGAGGCCAGGAGACTGCTGGAGCCCGCTCTCGGCGGTGAGCCGTTCGACATCGCGGTCGCGGTGCACCGCCTACCGGTCGTCATGTTCGGGACGTTGATGGATCTGCCGCCCGCCGACTGGCCCAGGCTGACCGAGCTGGCCGAGATGGCGGTCGCTCCCGACGACCCGGTCCACCAGCTCTCCTCCGGCGCGGCGGCGACCCAGCACCGGGCGCACCGGGAGCTGTTCGCCTACTTCCAGGACGCCGCGAGCCGGCGGCAGAAGGAGCCCGGCGAGGATCTCCTCAGCACCCTGCTCACGATGACGGTGGAGGGCGCCCCGCTCGGCCGCGGCGCGGTGATGGCCAACTGCTACCTGCTGCTGATCGGTTCCACCGTGACGGTGCCGGAAGTGCCGAAGGCCGCGCTGGCCGAGCTGATCCGGTCCGGTCGCTACGCCGACTGGGCGGAGCACCCGGAACTGCTGGAAAGCGGTGTGGAGGAGGCGTTGCGCTGGGCTTCCCCGGCCAACCACGTGCTGCGCTACGCGACGCGACCGACCGAGCTGCGCGGGGTGCCGATCGCGGAGGGCGACGCGGTCGTCGTCTGGTACGGCTCGGCCAACCGCGATGAAGAGGTCTTCGACGATCCGTACCTGTTCGACGTGCGTCGCCACCCCAACCGGCACCTCACCTTCGGCGCGGGCCCGCACTACTGCGTGGGATTCGCCATCGCCCGGATGACCCTGCAGGTGCTGTTCGAGGAGATGTTCGCCGCGTTCGAGGACTTCCAGCTGGCCGGCCCGGTGGAGCACGTCGCGTCGAACTTCGTCGCCGGGATCTCCAGCATGCCGGTGGTGGGCAAACCGCGGCCGGGCCACCAACGGGAGGCCGTGCGGTGAGCGCCGACGTTCCGGCCGCCACCAGGCCGCCCCGGAAGGCCCGGCCACCGCGCTGGTTCCTGCGCCCGCCGGGGAGCGAGGCCGCGGCCCGGCTGTTCTGCCTGCCTTATTCCGGCTGCGGGGCCAGCATGTACCGGAACTGGCCTGCGATGGTCGAGGGCCTGGAGATCTGCCCGATCCAGCTGCCCGGCAGGGAGAACCGGCTTCGGGAGCGTCCACATGAGACCTATCAGGAGCTGGCCGCCGAGGTCATCGATGCGATCGGACCGCACCTGGACCGGCCGTTCGGGTTCTTCGGCCACTGCGGCTCGGCGCTGTCCTCCTACGAGATCGCGGTGCAGCTGGCGCGCAGCGGCGGGCCCGTACCGACCTGCGTGTTCGTTTCCTCGCAGGTGGCACCGCAGGAAGGGCCGTTCGGCACGTACCTGGAAATGGACGATGTCGAGCTGGCCGAGGAGGTTCGGCGGCTGATCCGCGAGTTGGGCGGTGTCGAGCCGCGGGAAGATATGGTGCGGCTGTCGCTGCGGGTGATGCGCGCCGATGTGGACGCCAACGCGAAGTACCGGATGGCGGAGGCGGTGCGGCTGCCCTGCCGCGTCAGCGCCATCGGCTGGAAGGACGACGTGAACATCCGGCCGGACCAGATGACCGGGTGGCGCGACTGCGGGCAAACCGTCTTCCGGCTGCTGGGCGGCAGCCACTTCACCTTCCTGCAAGCACCGGCCGATCTCCGCGAGGTCCTGCTCGCGGACATGGACCTGCCGCTTACCGCTGCTCCGTGAGCGGCCGTAGCCGCTCGCGGAGCGGGACTCGGTCCTCAGGCGTGGGGGCCGGCGAAACGCCGATCTGACAGCACGTTCAACGAAAGCGAACACAGGAGGCACTGGTGTCACAGTGGCGGATCCGGATCGATCAGAGCATCTGCGTGGGCTCGGGCACCTGCACGTCGATCGCACCGGACTTGTTCCAGCTCGACGAGGAGGACCGCTCCTGCCCACCGGCCGGTGCGTTACCGGCCCAGCCGCGTCTGATCGAGGCCGCGGAACTCTGCCCGACCGGCGCGATCGACGTGGTGGACGCCGAGACGGGCGAGTCGCAGATCGGCTGACCGTTCACCCAGAGAGCCAGGAGGCAGAAGCATGACCAACGGAACCAAGGGCGGCTACGTAGTTTCCACCTACCTGAGCCCGCCTGGCCTGCTGGCCTTTTCCGCGCACCGCCACGACCAGAACGTCGCGCTCTGGCGCGTCGACGACACGCGCATCACGCTGGTCAGGTACTGGGAAGTCGAACGGCTGTCCGGGCTGAAGCACCACGAGTTACCGCTGTACGACACGCCGGAGGCGTGCGGTCGATTAATCGACGAACTGATCGGGCGGGAGGGGTTGACACGCGCCGACCTGACCGAGATCTGGGGCACGCCCGGGCTGGAGATCACCACGGCGTTACCAGAGTTCGACTGCAAGGGCCTGCCGGTGCACAACCTGGCGCACGTGTTCTCCGGTCTGTTCATGGACACCCGTGCGTTCCGCAGCGCGCCGATCATCGCGCTGGCAATGGACGGCGGCCCCGACTTCGCCCTCGAAGACGACGTCGCAGGCGACACCTGGTACGCAGGCGCGGTCGCGCACGAGGGAAAGGTGGAGCTGACCCCGGTGGAGTCGCCCGGCCTGCTCTGGCACGCCGCCCAACGCCTCTTCGGAATGGAACCGGGCACCCTGATGGCCCTGGCCGGTGCCAGCCCGGCTTTCGTCGACTACGACATCGATGTGCTGCTGAGCGAACGGTATTGGGGCGGCCATTCGCTGATGGACAAGTGCATGGGCCTGGTCGGCGACATCATCGAGGCGGCGACGGACGCGATCCGGTCGGGAATAGAGAGTGAAGAACACCCTTTCACCCGCGACGACCTGATCGCCAGCGCGGTGATGAAGATCGTCCAAGCCGCGTCGATCGCGATCGCGAAGCGCAACGTCGACATGCTGCTGGAGCGCAGCGGAGTCGATCCGACCGAGGCCTTCCTCTCCCTTTCCGGCGGATTCGCGCTCAACTGCCCCACCAACTCCAGGCTGGTCAGCGCGTACGGCTTCCGCGGGCTGCTGGCACCACCCTGCGCGAACGACTCCGGCCAGGCGCTGGGCATCGGACTTCTCGGCTTCTTCGCCCGCGGCGACCTGAGCGATCGCGAGGTGGACGTCCGGCTGCCGTACGCGGGGGAGAACCGGCTGCGCACGTCGGCGGCGAGACAACGCTGGGACAGCCGCATCCTGGACGTCCAGGACTTCGACGAGGAGGTCTTCGTCGCGGACATCCAGCGCCATCCGGTGGCCTGGGTCGACGGTGCCGCGGAGATCGGTCCGCGGGCGCTCGGGCATCGCAGTCTGCTCGGAGACCCTCGCCGGATGGAGACCAAGCGGGTGCTGAACCGGGTGAAACAGCGCCAGTGGTGGCGTCCGGTGGCGCCGATCGTGCTGGAAGACCACGTCGCGGACTGGTTCGTCGACGGTCGCCCCTCGCCGTTCATGCTGGAGACGTTCCTGATCGCGCCCGAGTACCAGACGTTGGTACCGGCCATCGCGCACATCGACGGGAGCGCCCGGATACAGACGCTGTCGGCGGCGGACGAGCCCTTCCTGGCCGGTGCTCTCCAAGCGTTCCACCGGGAATCCGGCGTTCCGATCATCTGCAACACGTCGCTGAACGACCGGGGCGAGCCGATCGTGAACGAGGCCGGCGAGGCCGTGAACTTCTGCGTGCGCAAAGGAATCGCCGTCGCCTACATCGAACGCCGGCGTTTCCTGCTGGACGTCTCGCAGCCGGAACTGCTGCCCGACGAACCGCAGCAGCGGCCGCTCGCCGAGCTGTACGCCGATCAGGAGAAGCGCCCCGCGGTGCTGTTCGGCCCCGACGCGGCGCCGGAAGTGCTCTACCTGCTCTACTTCTGGCCGGCTCTCCGCCGATTCGCCGGGCAGCCGAACGGGACGGCCAAGTTGAAGGACGCCGCGCAACTGATCGCCAAGAAGGACAGCCAGTTCTGGACGCGAGTGGACGGGTTCGCCTCGTACTGGCAGTCCCTCCTCGAAGGAAAGATCACCCACGGCCAGATCGACACCCTGTAGGCGAAGCCCGACTCCGGGCCAGTGCTCCAGCCGAGATCACCGAATCCG
Organism: Saccharopolyspora sp. NPDC050389; assembly: GCF_040655595.1. Taxonomy (NCBI): domain Bacteria; kingdom Bacillati; phylum Actinomycetota; class Actinomycetes; order Pseudonocardiales; family Pseudonocardiaceae; genus Saccharopolyspora; species Saccharopolyspora sp. NPDC050389. Next base: position 34,611 of record NZ_JBFAKG010000022.1, on the reverse strand, counting down.
GCTGGCGCACTGTCCTGTTAGAGGTCCTTTCAGAATGCGGCGTCAGCCGCATGCGGTGAGGGACTCAGCTTGCACCGCCGCGGGTTCTCAGATGTCGTCTGGCGAGGACAGCCCCGAAGCCGCGTATTGGTCATACGTAAGTCGGGGATCCCACAGACCAGACGGCATCTGTAAATCCCGCAGGGGGGCCGCCACCCGCACCGCCACGCAAACCCATTCTGCAACCACCCCTTAGGACGATCTTGCGATGGCGACTGGTGCGCCCGCGTCAGTTCTTCGACCGCCCGTCTCGGTGCCCCAGGAACTCCAACTCGCCGTCGGGCCGGAGGCGGGCGAATTTCCCGGTGCGGTAAAGGCGGTCGGCACCGGGGGCGGGCACGAACGACCGGGCCGTGAGATCGGGGCGGTTGCGGTATCCCCGTGCCAGACCGCGCCCGCCGATCAGGAGCTCGCCGGGCACACCGACGGGCACCGGGAGGTGGTCCGGGCCCACCACGTGGCACGTCGTGTTCGCCAGGGGCGCGCCGAGCGACGGCCCGGCCGCGGATTCCACGCGTGCCGCCGTCGACCAGATCGTCGTCTCCGCGAGTCCGTAGACGTTCCACACCACGCGACCGAGCCCGCGCAGTCGTGCCCGGAGGTCCGCGGGCAGGACGTCGCCGCCGCAAACGATTCGAAGTGCTGGATCCCCGGACCACCCACCGTCCACGAGCATCCGCCACGTGCGCGGCGGCGCGTGCATCGTGGTCGCCCCGGTCGAGGTCAGCAGCTCGGCGAGCGCGGTCGGGTCATCGGCCTCCGCTTCGGTGGCCAGGTCCAGGCGGGCTCCCGTGATCAGCGGCAGGAAGAGTTCCAGCTCCGCGCGGCCGGTGGCAGGCGTCGTGACCGCGAACAGCACCTCGTCCTCGTCCTGCCAGCTCAGCCGTTCCCGGAGAGCGTGCAGGGCGTTGTCGACCGCGCGATGGGTGATCTCCACACCGCGCGACGTCCCGGGCGGGTAGATGAGGTAGGCCAGCGAATCGGGGTCGGCGGGCGGCGGCAGGGTCGCAGGCTCACCGGCGTCCGGGACATTCCGCGGGTCGACAACGGTCGCCCTGGAGTCGCGCAGGTCGGTGGCGGCCTGATCGGTGACGATCACCGAGGCCCCGGAGTCGACGAGCGCATGCCGCAGCCCGACCGGGGCGGAGCGGTCCAACGGCAGGCACGCAGCCCCGGCTCGGTGCACGCCGAGCACGACGGCGGGAAGGTCGGCGGAGTGCGCGACCGACACGGCCACGACATCACCCGGGGCGACGCCGTTCGACCGCAGCTGCCGGGCGAGGCCGGCAGCGCGGGCGTCGAGCTCCCCGTACGGGAGATCCCGCCCCGCGCACCGCACCGCCACGGCCGCCGGGGCCCGGCGGGCATGCTCGGCCACCCTGCGGTGCATCCCGGCCGACCACTTCGCGGGCCAATCCCGCTCGGTGGCGTTGAGGCCGTCGATCAAGGCTCGTTCCTCGTCCGGCCGGAGATCGACGGTGGTCGTCGACTCGGGTTCGGTGGCCATCGCGGCCAGCGCGCGCGAGTAGTACGCGGCGATGAGCTTCACCTGCTTCGGGTCGAGCACGCCGTCGTCGGCGTCGAGGAAGCACGTCAGTTCCGAGCGCCCGGTGTCGAGGTGGAAGTTCGCGGCGAGCGGCAAGCCGACCGGGTCCGCCGGGTGCTGCCAGTCGAGCAGCTCGACATCGGCGAGTCCGCCGAGCGCTTCGCGGACTTCGAAGTCGACGTAGCCGAAGGCGGCCTCGAAGGGCGCCGTTCCACCGCGCGCCCGGACGATCTCCGCGAACGGATAGCGCCGGTGCGGCACGATCTCCTGCTCGGCCTCGAAGACCCGCCGAACCAGGTCGAGCCAGCTCTCGCCGGTGAGCTCGACGCGCAACGGCACGAGGTTGCGGAACCAGCCGGCGATCTGGTCGCCGCCGAGGTGCTCGGGACGACCGGTCGTGGCGACGCCGGTCATGGCGTCCGCCCGGCCGCCGAGCATGCCGACCACCTTCAGATGAGCGGCGAGCAGCACGGTGCGCAGCGGGGTGCCCGCGGCGCGGGCGAGCTGAACGAGACCGTCGAGAATCGCGGCGGGTACGGGCACCTCGGTGCGGACGTGGCGGGTCGGGCGCTCGTCCCGCCGCGACGGCCAGCGGGGAAGTGCGCGGGTCTCGTGATCGGCGACGTAGCCGCGCCAGAAGCGCTGCTCTTCCAGTGAGTGAGCCGCTTCTCGCTCGGCCCTGACGAAATCGCCGTAGCCCAGCGGCAACGGCTCGCGGCGCGCCGGGCGCTCGCCGGCCCGGAGGGCCTCGTAATCGGACATGAGCTCTGCGATCAGCAGGCCCATGCTCCAGCGATCGATCAACGGATGGCTGAGCACGAGGTGGAACGAATCGGGCTCCACGCGGACGTCAGCCTGGAACCGCGACCAGTCCTCGACCCGGCTCTCCGGTGTGGCCGACGCGAGGTCGTGCATGCGCAGCGGCACCGACGTCGTCCGGTGGACGAGTTGGAGCGGCTCGCTGAAACCGGCTGTCCCGAGGGACGTTCGAAGCAGCGGGTGACGTTCGCCGAGTGCGTCGAGCGCTTCCCTCATAGCCGGCTCGGAGAACTCACCGCCGAAGTGGAAGGCCGCAGCGCAGCGCTCGCGGTCCGCGCCGGTCGGATCGCGATCGAGGAGCTCGGTCTGGGCAGCGGTCAGGGGATAGGCGTCCTCGAGCCCGTCCGGGAGGTTCTCCCGATCGGCCGGAGCGAGCAGCGAAAACGGCGCGGTGCGGATTGGCTGATCGACCACCGGCCGCGAGGCGCGCGCGAGTGCTTCGAAGGTGGGGGAGCGCAACACGTCCAGCACCGAGACGTCGAGTCCCGCCTCCCGGAGGACGGCGCGAAGTCGAAGCGCGGCCATCGAGTTCCCGCCGAGCGCGAAGAAGTTGTCGTCGACGTCGGTCTCCGGGATCGCGAGCACCTCGGCGGCGACGCGGACGAGCGTGCGCTCCGCAGGAGTCCGCGGCGACCGCCGCACGCCGTCGCCAGAGCCCGATCCGGCCGCGGTCGCGGCGAGGGCCACGCGATCGGCTTTGCCACTGGGGGTGAGCGGAAGCTGCTGGAGCAGCCGGATTCGGCTGGGGATCATGAAGGCCGGCAACCGGCGTCGCAGGTGGGAGATCAGCTCGCCCGGCTCGGGTTGGGCGCCGTCGGCCGGAACCACGTGAGCCTCCAGGAACGGCGTGCCCGCCTGCCTGCCCACGGTCACCACGGCGTCGCGCACCGCGGGGTGGGCGGACAGCCGGGTCTCGATCTCGCCGATCTCGATCCGGTTGCCGTGGATCTTCACCTGGTGGTCGAGCCGCCCGAGGTACTCCACGGCGCCGTCGTGGCGGCGTCGCCCGAGGTCTCCGGTCCGGTAGAGCCGCGCCGGGGCGCCCGAGAACGGGTCAGGCACGAAGCGCTCGGCGGTCAGCGCGGGTCGGTTCAGATACCCGGCCGCCACCTGCACCCCGCCGATGTGGATCTCGCCGACCGCGCCGATCGGCACCTGCCGTCCCGCGGGGTCCAGCAGGTGGATGCCGGTGTTGTCGACGGGGAAACCGATCGGCACCGCGTCTTCCCCGGAGCGGCACGGCCACCACGTCACGTCCACCGTGGCCTCGGTCGGGCCGTAGAGGTTGTGCAGCTCGCAGGGCAGCCTGCTCAGCACGTCCTCGACGAGGTCCAGGGGCAGGGCCTCACCGCTGCAGAACATCCGCCGCAAGGAGCCGCATTCCGCCACTCCCGGCTCGGCGAGGAAGACTCGCAGCACGGACGGGACGAAGTGGATCGTGGTGATCTCCTCGGCGCGGATGACATCGGCGAGGTACGTCACGTCCCGGTGACCGCTCGGGTCGGCCAGGACGAGACGCGCGCCGACCGCCATCGGCCAGAAGAACTCCCACACCGACACGTCGAAGCTGGAAGGGGTTTTCTGCAGCACCCGGTCCTGCGGCGTCAACGAGAAGGTGCCTTGCATCCAGGCGATCCGGTTCCGCAGGGCGGCGTGCGTGATCAGCACGCCCTTCGGGCGGCCGGTCGATCCCGAGGTGTAGATGACGTAGGCGGGGGTGTCGTCGTCCACTGCGGCCGCGACCGGTTCGTGCCGTTCGGCCAGGTCCTCGGGCGGGTCGTCGAGTGCGACCACGTGCGCCGCCGCATCGGGGATCCGGGCTCGAAGGTGGGATTGGGTCAGCACGATCGACGGCCGGGCGTCCTCGATCATGAACTCGATCCGCTCGACCGGGTAGTCCGGGTCGAGAGGGAGGTAGGCGGCGCCGGCCGACAGCGTGCCGAGCAGGGCCACCACGAGCTCGGGCGAGCGCTCGACCGCGACGCCGACGATCGAACCCGGCCCGACGCCGCGTTCCCGCAGGAACTGCGCCAGCCCGTTCACCCTCCGGGCGAGTTCGCGGTAGGAGACCGACCGCCCGGCAGCGCGGAGGGCGATGTCGTCCGGACGTTCCCGGGACCTGGTGTGGAACGCCTCGTGCAACCACGGTTCGCCGTCGTGGTCGCGAGCTGTCCGATTCCACTCGGCTATTGCGCTTCGCTCACGCGCCGTGGTCCGAGGGAACGCCGAAAGCGGTCGCGCGGGCTCGGCGATGACGTCCGAGACGAGTTCTTCCAGGTTCCGCAGCATGGCCTCGGCGGTCGCCCGGTCGAAGAGATCGGTGTTGTACCGCAGGCAGAACCTCAGCCCGTCAGGTCCTTCGGCCGTCATGAGATGCAGCTCGAACTGCGAGCCGGAGTCGATCAGCGGCAGCGATCGGAGCGTGAGGCCGCCGACCTCGACCTGCGCGCCGTCGTCTCCAAGGGCGAGCAGAGCGAGCTCGGGCGGCGTGCCTGACGGGGGCCGCAGGTGGGCGTGCATGACCTGGAAGATCGGCGAACGGCTCGCTTCGCGGCGCGGGGCGACACGTTCGACGACACGGGCGAACGGGACGAGACGACCGTGGAACGCGTCGTCGGCGGCCTGCTTTCCCCGGGCCAGGACTTCCGCGAACGTGGGGTCGCCGGCGAGGTCGAGATCGATCGCCACCGGGTTGACGAAGCAGCCCACCAGCGGCGCGAACTCGGCGCGGTCGCGGCAAGTCGCCGGAACACCGACCACGATCCGGTCCTGCCCCGTGCAGCGGTGCAGGAGCAGCTGGAACGCCGTGGTCAGGAAGACGTCCGTCGTGACTCCACGGGACCCGGCGAAACGGGTGACAGCCGAGCTCAGGGAAGCCGGGAGCGCGAGGCGGGCGACGGCACCGTTCTCGGTCTGCACGGCCGGGCGCGGGTGGTCGGGCGGTATTTCCAGCGGCGGCGGCGATGGATTGAGCTTGTCGGCCCACATTTCGAGCTGCGCGGCGGCCGCCTCGCCCTCCAGCCAGGACCGCTGGTCGGCGACGAAGTCCGCGTAGCGGGCGGGCAGGCCGGGAAGCGCGGGCGGTCGCCCCTCGCGCTCGGCTCGGTAGAGCTCACCGAACTCGGCCAACAGCAGTGCGAGCGACCGGAAATCGGCTACGAGGCCGTGCAACGAGATGAGCACCCAGTGCCGGCCGGGGTGGAAACTGCGCACCCGAATTCGCAGCAAGGAATCGGAGGTCGGGTCGAACCGCCGGTCGGCCTCGGCCTGGAGCGCTTCGCGCACCGCCTGCACGGTCTGTCCGCTCACGTCACGGTGCTCGAAGTCGAGGGCGCGCTCGGGCAGCACCTCCTGGTGCGGAACACCGCGCCGGGCGCCGAAGTGGGTTCGGAGGGCCTCGTGCCGCGCCACCAACCGTTCCCAGCAGCGACGGAACGCGCCGACGTCGAGCGGCTCGGCGATCTCGACCGCGCGGCTCACGCGGTTGGCGTTGCTGCCGCCCGCTCGCTCGTCGACGAACCACAGCGCCTCCTGGTTGGAGGCCAAGGGGAACTGCATCGAGCCGTCGGTCGCTGCCGGTTCGGAGGCGGAGCACGGGTCCGTCATCGAATCGCCGTCACCGCAGATCGGAAGCTGAGGCCGGGCTCGGCATCGCCACGCGCGGAAATCGACAAGGCAGGACCCTTTCCCGAAGCACCGTTGAACGCCCCATCCCCGATCGGGACATCCTGTGTGGAGTGTGTCACTCGACCGGAAGCGTCGATACCTCCTTGTGGGCCAATGCCTGGCGTACGAAGCGAACCAGGCCAAAATCCGAAAGGACGCCACGAAACCGGTCATCCGTCCGAAAACCACCGTCGAGCCCCGCGACGTACCCGGCCGTGCAACGGCAAGGTGTGGACTCGGCAAACGCTCGGTCGCAGAGACGTGTCCTGCTGACGCGGGCCGCGCAGTCGCACTGGGCTTGGCCGACGGACATCGAGGTCGTCCACGTGTACCTCACCGGGGAGGAGCACGCGACCACCTGCCGGCAGGTGTACGACCGCGAAGTCGACGAGATCGAGCTGCAGGACGTGCTCGAGGCGGACGACCCCTTCATGTTCCAGGCGTCAACCAGCGCGTCGAGCGCGCGAAGATCCTGCCGCAACGCACCCACGCGCCCAGCAACGAGATCGCCAACCTGTGCGGCTTCTGCGATCAGAGCCACCTCACGCGGGTGTTCCGCAGGCACGTGGGCGTGACACCAGCACGGTTCAGGATCGGACTTTCTTAGGCGAAAGATCATGCTTGACCTCCAGTGAAGTAGAGGTCTCAGGATCGTTTTCGTTCGCCGTGACCTGCACGGCGCCTTGGAGGAGGACGATTCCTTGTTTGCGAAGAAGGCTTTCGCCGTCGGTGGTGGCCTCGCCGCGGCCGGGCTGTTGGCGCTGAGCTACCTGTCGGTCCCCGAAACGTCCGCGGCCGCGGATCCGGCGGTGCGGACGGAGGTGATCGACCTCGACGTGAGCAACGACCAGTTCGTCCTCACCGATGTCGGCGAGCCCGGTGTGAGCATCGGCGACGAGTACGTGTTCTCGGACGAGCTGTACCAGGGCGGGCGGCAGGTCGGCGACGATGGTGGCGCTTGCCAGGTGACGCATGTCGAGGGGCAGGAGATCACCACCAACTGCGTGATATCGGTCCGGCTGCCTGACGGACAGATCACCGCCCAGACGTTGTGGGTCCGCGGCACCGATTCGTTGATGGCCATCACCGGCGGCACGGGCAAATACCGCACCGCCCGCGGCGAGGTGGAAGCCACTGACGTCCAGACGCTGAATGAGAAAGTCCGCATCACGATTGTGCTGTGACCGCCGAGCGTCAGGTGGTTCCCGTGCTGTTCGATCGCTCTGCGCGGGCCTGGTGGTCGTGGCACGAACGAGGCTGGTCGGTGTTGCGGTTTCTCGGTTCTCGCCGATGACTGTCTCTTGTAGACTGAACTGAGGATCATGGAGGTGCAGGTTCGAATCCTGTCGGTTCGACCGCGGAGGAGGGAATGATCAACGATCTTCCCGGAGCAGCCGAGGTGCTCCACCGGCTGACGGAGGAGACGGTTGAAGCGCTGCGCGGCGTCGAGAAGTCCGTCGAGTTCCGCTGACCGCAGGATGGGCGCCGACGAGCGTGCCCAGAGCCAGCTGCGGGCGCCGAAGCCGGTTGCGCGACGTGGAAAGCGGCGCCGCACCAACACGCAGTCGTGCGTGCGAAACAGGTGGCCGGACCGGTCAGGAATCGAGAAGCGCTGGCCACGCGGCCGCGCCTAGCGTGACCGCCATGGACATCACCATTCACGGGGCTGGGCCCGGTTAAGGCCGAACGGCCAACGGCGAACCGGTCATCCGGGCCGGTCGACTTCCGGACTTCCCGTTGGTCTTCGAGCCAGGCGGTCCCGACCAGACCCATGACGTCAGGTTGCGCCGCGCTGGTGCCGCTGTCCTTCGACCGGGTCGGCGAGGCGCTGCCGCCGTCGATCGCCACCACCAACGTCCACAACCGGCTGAACGTCTCGCCCGGCAGGTCGCCGGCGCCGGGGTTGCTCGTCTTCAGAGGAGGTTCCATTGATCGGGAACAAGTGGGTTCGCCAGATTCACCGCTGGCTGGCCATTGTCTTCACGGTGACCGTGATCGTCACTTTCGTCGTCTTGGCGCAGGAAAAACCTGTCATCTGGGTTTCCTACGTGCCGCTGCTTCCGCTCGCCTTGCTCCTGTTCAGCGGTCTGTACCTGTTCGCGCTGCCGTATGCCACCAAGCGGAGAGGCGCTGCTCGCGGGAGATGATCGCCCCTAGCCGTACGCGATGCGCACCGGGATGGGCATTCGGCGACCCGAGATCAGACCGGGGATGTCGAGCGCGGTCGTGGTGGGGTCATTGCGGCATGGCCAGCAGGTGGAACGCGCCACGGATGATCGACTGGCCTTTGATCGTCACATCGATCTTGTCGAGCGGAGCGGCGGGGTCGGACACCATGAGGCTGGTGGACAGCACACGTGCGTCGGCGGTGCGGACCAGGTAGTGCAGGGTAAGGACGCCGGGCTCGCTGCCGCCCTTGTACCAGACGGTGGGGAACCTGGAGATGTCCAGGTTCAGCCCTTCGTTGCTGAGGGACAGGGCGTGGTGGATTTCGGGCTGATCGAGTCGCTGCAGTCCGGCGTAGGCGTGGCAGATGTCGATGGGTGAGGCGAACCACTCGATCTGGTCGATGTCCCTGGGATGTGGCCAGCTCTCGCGCACGTCTGGCAGCGGAAGCCGTTCCAGCTCCTCCACAACGGCGGCACGCTCGTGCCGCGGCAGGGTCAGGTATCGCCGCGCGCGGGCTGGATCGGCTTTGAGCTGGAAGAAGGCCTTGGTGGTCAGGGACGGGTCGTTCGCCTGGGGCTGTCGGTGGCTGAACAGTGTGAGCTGCCGCCACGCCGCGTCCCGGCCGAGCCGGTGGATCAGGTGGTCGGTGGCGGTGTTGTCGCTGATGGAGATCATGTGGTCGGCGTAGTCCGCCAAGGTGAGGGTGGCGCCGGCCGGTCGGTTCTGCAGCACGCCCCCAGGCAGGCTCTTCCAGTCGTCGCGGATTGCCAGCAGTTCGTCCCAGGAGGCTCGTCCCTCGGCGGTGGCTTGGCCGAGCGCGCCCAGCACGTACAGTTTGAACGCCGAACCGATCGGGCGTTGCGTGTCGGCGTCGAGGCCGTGCCGGATCTGGCACTGTCCGTCGGGGCGGATCTCGGCAGCGGCGAAGGACACGCGTGCTCCCAGCTGGGTCAGCTGGCTGTCGATGTCCGTCCACGAGGTCGGTGGGGCTTCGTCGGGGGTCAGGCGCATATCGTCGATGAGTCCTGCACCGTCCACGCGCACCGCGACGAGGTAGTCGGCGCTGCCGCGCACCGCCGCCTGGGCGTGATCCGGTCGCGATGCGAGGATTTCGCGCACGGTGAGCCGGCCGACCTCGGCTAATGCGGCGTTGAAGCTCTCGGGCCCGCCAATGGCGTCAAGCAGGGCCAGCGCTAGGCGCTGACGGATCTCGCCGTCCGGCAGGGGAGCGCGAGCTGAGGCGCCGACCAGCCAGTCCAGTTGCCGTCCGGCGGACGACGAGGATGCGTCCGCCGTGGTTGTTTCGATCACTGCTGTGTCCTTTGTGGTCGGTTCTGGTCACTCGGGCCGGTGTGGTCGGCGCTTGAGGTTGGAGAAGAGCCGGGCGATCTTGCTCTGGCTGGGCGCCAGCCATTCGGCGATGTCGGCGACCACGGCCGGGTCGACGTGCTGCGGCGACTCGTACCCGGCGGGCGTGGACGGTCCTTCGCCGCGGAAGAACATGTGGTCGTCGGCGTCGTAGACGCGGATCGTGACGTTGGGCCGATGTGCCAGGCCCGCTTGCCAGCGCACGAGGTCGTCGGCGACGGTCACCTGATAGTCGCGGCCGCCCTGCAGGATGAGCATCGGCTTGTCCAGCCCGGCTGCGGTCGCGACCGGGTCGTAGCCGCGCAGGTCCAGCCAGTACGAGGCCGGCCAGCCGAAGAGCAGGTCCGCGGTCGGGGTCGAGGGTGACAGGTCAGGGCTGTCGACGAGCGCGGCCTGCCGCGCAACCGACTCGACAGCTGCCGCCGTGGCCGGGCCGGGATTCAGCTCGGCCAAGTAGCGGGTGACCCGGACGGCGGCCTGGCTCAACGGCAGCGCATCACCGGCGAGGCTCACCAGACCGGCGACCGATGCCTCGGCGGCCGCGACCCGTGGGGTTGCCTTGCCGCCGCCGCTGTGGCCGAGGACGAACACCCGCGCGGGGTCCACGCTTTGCTGCTGTTGGAGCAGGTGAACGGCGGCAACCGCGTGCGACACGTACTCGTCGATCATCGTGAAGCCGGGTTCGGACGCGACCCCGCTGTGGACGTGGGTCACCTTGTCGAAGCGGGCCACTGCCACGCCGCGGCTGGCCAGCCCCCACGCCAGGTCCTTGAACGGCTTGTTCGGCCCGGTGGTCAGGTCGCGGTCGAAGGGCCCCGCGGTGAGCAACACCACCCCCGGCCACGGGCCATGCCCCTTGGGCAGGGTCACGGTGCCGGGCGCCGCGAGCGGGCCGGAGCCGACGGTGACCTCATGCTCGGTGAACCGTTTCGGGGCGGCATAACTCGGTGGCTCCCAGGACGTGTAAGCCGGCGGCGCGAGCCGCAGACCGTGCAACATGCCGGCGTCGTCGACCGGCATGATCACCGTGAGTCCCCCGCGCGCACAGGTCATCGGGACGCTCACCCGGACCAGCCCCGCCTTGACCGGCTCGCTTGTCGGCTCTCCGACCGCCGAGACCGGCCCAATCCTGGAGATCTCTCCCTCCCAGCCGACCCGCAGCGTCTCGGCGGACACCACCGCCCGCAGCCGTGGAGCGAACAACTCTTCGATGTCCGCGAAGCGTCCCTGCATCGCCATGTCGACGACCGCTGTGGCGACCGCCGCCGGATCCGTTCCCAACATCATCACCCATTCTCAAATTTTGCGAACGGTATCATGACATGAGATCGTTGAGTTGTGGACACCTTGGAACTGCTGGGGCACCCGGTGCGGCTGCGGATCGTGCACGCCATGCGCGGCGGGCGGACGCTCACCACCGCCCAGCTCTGCGCGCGACTGCCGGACGTCTCGAAGGCCATGGTCTACCGGCATGTCGACCTGCTCGCCGCCGGCGGAATCCTGGAGGTGGCCGACGAACGACGCGTACGCGGCGCGGTCGAGCGCCACTACCGGTTGCGCCAGGAACGGGCGAGCATCGACCCCGACACGGCCGCATCACTGTCGCCCGACGACCACCGGCGCGGATTCGCCGGAGCGGTAGCCGCCCTGGTCGCCGAGTTCAACGCCTACCTCGACCGAGAAAACACCGACCCGGCCGCCGACGCTGTCGGCTACCGGCAACACGCGATCTGGCTCAACCAGGACGAACTCACCGCCATGATCAGCGAACTGCGCGACGCGATCCTCCCCCGGCTGGCCAACCAACCCACGCCCGACCGCATCCGATACCTGCTCAGCCCGATCCTCTTTCCCAGCGAACAACCCCCTGCCCACACCGACTGAAGCGCAGCCTCGGCCCACGGCCAATCGCCCAGAGCCGAATCGCCCCCGGTCAGAACCCCAACCGTGTATATCTGCACCGGAAGTGTCCACACCGGACTATTCGTCGAACCCGAAGTCGTGGATCGGGCGCAACAGTCTGGTGTGGACGTTCGTCAGGTATCTACCGCAGGTGTGCCGGGGAGTGCTGTGTCATTCCGGCCAGTCGGAGTTCTTGATGACCTCGACGAAGTCGCCGCGTACGAAGCCTGGGACGTAGTGGGCCAGCACGTCCGCCTTGACGTTGCCGAACGTCGTCGCGGGGCGGTCCTTGATGCCCTCGGTGAACGCGGCGAGGATCTGGTTCTTGAAATCCGGACGGGGGTGCGCCGCGACCACGGCGGCGCGTTGTTCGTCGGAGACCGCGTGATAGCCGATGCCCAGGACGTCCAGCTCGACACCGCGGGTGACCAGGGCTACCTCGGGCGCCATGTGCAGCGGGATCTCGGGGGTGGTGTGCAGGGCGATGGCCGTCCAGACCTGGTCGGCGGGCTCGCCGGTGATGCCGTGGGCCTGCAGGAACCTGCGCGCCTCATCGGCACCGTCGATCTCGAAGCGCTGGTCCGCGCGGCGGAACCGCTCGGTCAGGCCCAGGTCGTGGAACATGGCCCCCACGTACAGCAGCTCGGGATCGAACCGCAGCCCCTGCTCCCGGCCACGCAGCGCGCCCCACAGGAACACCCGCCGAGAGTGGTCGAACAGGACCGGCGAAACGGCCTCGCGCACCAGTTCGGTGGCCTCCCGCGCCAGGGCGCTGTCCGGGATCTCCACGCCTGCGATCGATTCGTTCATCTCCGCTGCCTCTCTCGCTCCGCCGGTGACCGGCTCCAGATTCGCCCGGGCGGTTATCCTGGCGCCATGTCCTTTCGGTCAGAAGAACCACAGATTCAGACATGACGCATCGGGTTGCCTTCGTGGTGTTCGACGGTGTGACCATGCTCGATGTCAGCGGTCCTTCGGAGGTGCTGCGCCAGGCGGGTCGGCTCGGTCACCCGTATGAGCTGGTGTTGGTCTCGCCGAGCGGCGAGCAGGTCGCCACGTCCGCCGGGCCGGGGCTGACCGGCGCCACGGCGGCGGCCGGGGCCGGGCCGGTCGACACAGTGGTGGTCGCCGGAGGCGACCGGCTCGCCGAGCAGGCACCCGAGGACGGCCTGCTGGAGGCCGTGCGCACGCTCGCGGCGCAGGCGGCACGGGTCGCGTCGGTCTGCACCGGCGCCTTCGTCCTCGCCGAACTGGGCCTGCTCGACGGCCGGCGCGCGACCACCCACTGGCGGCACGCCGGAATGCTCGCCCGCCGCTATCCCCGGGTGCGCGTCGAGCCGGACGCCATCCACATCCGCGACGGCCGCTACGTCACCTCCGCGGGCATCAGCGCGGGAGTCGATCTGGCCCTCGCCCTCGTGGAAGACGACCACGGAGCGGACGTGGCCCGGGACATCGCGCGGGAGATGGTCGTGTTCATGCAACGCCCGGGCGGGCAGTCGCAGTTCTCCACCGCCATCGCCACCCCGCCGGCGCGCAGTGACCTGCTGCGCTCGGTGATCGCGTCCGTGGTCGCCGATCCCGCAGCCGACCACAGCCTGCCTGCGATGGCCGTCTCCGCGGCCGTCAGCACCCGGCACCTGACTCGCCTGTTCGGCGCCGAACTCGGCACCACGCCCGCCCGCTGGGTCGAACGGGTCCGTCTCGACCGCGCCCAGCAGCTCCTCCTCGACGGGCACAGCGTCACTTCCGCCGCGCACCACAGTGGACTGGGCACCGACGAATCCCTCCGCCGCGCCTTCGCCCGCCACCTGGGCACGACACCGACCCACTACCGCCAACGGTTCGCCACCACGCACCAGCAGGCACCGCCCGCGGCGCGAGGATCGGAATGAGCGACGAGTCCCGTTCTGTCCACTGTGGATCCAATTGGAAATGGCCCCGCGCCGTCGAGTAGATCTCGGTTCTGGTCGGCCTCGAACGTTGCCTCCGGGTGTGACGGCAAGCACTCCGCGGGGGTCTCGGGATGCGGCGATTCGTTCGAGCCGTAGGCTGATCGGTCTGCCCTGGGCGGGTCATCGGGAGTACGCGCCTGGACGACTGCGGAGCGAGACAGTGATTTCACGTCCTGGTCAGAGTTGCGACATCTCGCAGGGCCTGCCACACGGCAGGGAACCGGGCAGTGGGCCGTCGGCAGGGTGGCGCCTTCGGTGACTCTGACAACAGCAGGTGCAGAGCTCGCCCCGTCCACGCCTCCGGATACCGCCGCCAGCGCGGTGTTCTGGTCGGACTTCGCTCCCGATCAGCGCACCCTGATTGAAATTCTCGACGACACCGCCCGCCGACACCCGGACGCTCCGGCGATCGACGACGGCACGGCGGTGCTCACCTACGGTCGGCTGACCGCTGAGATCGACCTCGTGCGGCGACGACTCGCCGAGTCCGGCATCGGCATCGGCGACCGGGTCGGAATCCGGATTTCCTCCGGCACCGCGGAACTCTACGTCTCGATCCTGGGCGTGCTCGCGGCCGGCGCCGCCTATGTTCCAGTGGACGCCGACGATCCCGACGAGCGCGCCGAACTCGTGTTCGGCGAAGCCGAGGTCTGCGCCGTGCTTTCCGACGGGGGCTCGTTCGACCTGCGTCGCAAGCCCCTCGGGCATCCGGGCGAACCGGCGCCCACCGACGACGCGTGGATCATCTTCACCTCCGGTTCGACCGGGAAGCCGAAGGGCGTGGCGGTGAGTCACTCCGCCGCCGCGGCTTTCGTCGACGCCGAAGCCGGCCTGTTCCTCGCCGAGGAGCCCATCGGCCCCGGGGATCGGGTGCTGGCCGGGCTGTCCGTGGCGTTCGACGCCTCGTGCGAGGAGATGTGGCTGGCGTGGCGACACGGGGCATGCCTGGTGCCCGCGCCGCGCGCCCTGGTGCGCACCGGTGTCGACCTCGGTCCCTGGCTGGTGGCGCGGCACATCAGCATCGTGTCGACGGTGCCGACCCTGGCCGCGTTGTGGCCCGTCGAAGCGCTGGAAGAGGTTCGGCTGCTCATCTTCGGCGGTGAGGCGTGCCCGCCAGAGCTCGCCGAGCGCCTCGCCGTGGAAGGCCGTGAGGTCTGGAACACCTACGGGCCCACGGAAGCGACCGTCGTCGCCTGCGCCGCCCGGCTCACCGGCCAGGATCCGGTCCGGATCGGTTTGCCGTTGGCCGGTTGGCAGCTCGCGGTCGTCGACGAACACGGCGAGCCGGTCGCGATGGGCGCCACCGGCGAGCTGATCATCGGTGGCGTCGGGCTCGCCCGGTATCTGGATCCTGGCAAGGACGCCGAGAAGTTCGCACCGCTGCCCTCGCTCGGCTGGTCCCGGGCGTACCGCAGCGGTGACGTGGTGCGGGCCGAACCCGAGGGGCTGCTGTTCGTCGGCAGGGCCGACGAACAGATCAAGCTCGGTGGCCGTCGCATCGAACTCGGTGAGGTGGACGCGGTGCTGCAGGCCCTGCCCGGCGTCGCCGGGGCGGCCTCGGCCGTGCAGACGACCGCCGCTGGGAACCAGATCCTCGTCGGCTACGTGGTACCTCGTGCCGCCGATCCCGCGGACGTGCGGTTCGACCACGACCACGCGGTGCGGCGGTTGCAGGAACAGCTGCCGGCCGCGTTGGTGCCGCTGCTCGCCGTCGTGTCCGACCTGCCGACGCGAACCTCCGGAAAAGTGGATCGCGCGGCACTGCCCTGGCCGCTGCCCGCCGCAGGCGGCGGCACCGCCGAGAGGTCGGCGATGTCGCCGACGGAGGCGTGGCTCGCGGAAGGCTGGGCGGAGATCCTCGGCGTGGAGGTGACCGACCCAGCTGCGGACTTCTTCGCCACCGGAGGTGGCAGCCTCACCGCCGCCCAGCTGATCGCACGCATCCGGCTGCGGCATGCCCAGGTGTCGGTCGCCGACATCTACCAGCACCCGACGCTCGGTTCGCTGGCCGCGCACCTCGACGCGTTGGAGGCGACGACCGAGATCTCGCGGCGTGTCGTCAGGCCGACGCCGCGGCTGACCGGGTTGTGGCAGGCGCTGATCACCCTGCCGTTGCTCGCCATCGTCGGATTGCGCTGGTCGACGGTGCTGGCGGCGTTGAGCAATGTGCTGGCTTGGACCGGTTCCGCGGCGTTCGCGCCGACGGTGTCGTGGTGGTGGATCGGCGCGGCGTGGCTGGTCTTGTTCAGTCCCGCGGGCCGGATCGCGCTGTCGGCCGGTGGTGCGCGGTTGCTGCTCGCCGGGGTGCGCCCGGGTTCCTATCCGCGCGGCGGCAATGTCCACTTGAGACTGTGGGCGGCTCAGCGACTCGCCGAGTTCAGCGGGGCGGCGGGTGTTTCCGGCGCCTCTTGGATGACCCACTACGCGAGGGCGTTGGGTGCCAAGGTCGCCAAGGACGTCGACCTGCACTCGCCGCCGCCGGTCACCGGAATGCTCAAGATCGGCAAGGGCGCGGCCGTCGAACCCGAGGTCGACCTCGCCGGTTACTGGGTCGACGGCGACGAGGTGCACATCGGCAAGATCCGGATCGGCGCCGGTGCGCGCGTCGGCGTGCGCAGCACGCTGATCCCCGGAGCCCGGATCGGCAAGTCCGCGGAGATCGTGGCCGGCTCGACGGTGCGTGGCCCGGTGCCTGCGGGGCAGCGGTGGGCCGGTTCCCCGGCCGTCCCGGTGCGCAAGGCGGGCCGTGCCTGGCCGTCGAGCCGTCCGCCCAGGTCACAGGTGTGGGCTTCGGTTTACGGAGTGACCTCGGTGCTGCTCGGGCTGCTGCCGGCGCTGGCGGGATTGCCCGGCATCGTGGTGCTCGGTCAAGCGCTCGGCGGCGCACCGGATCTCGGCTCTGCGCTGACCCGGGCGCTGCTCGCGGTACCCGTGGCGAGCGCGTTGTACCTCGTTTCCTACGCGTTGCTGGTGCTGGTCAGCGTGCGCGCGCTGAGCATCGGGATGCGCGAGGGCTACCACCCGGTGCACGGTCGCATGGCGTGGCAGGTGTGGGCGACCGAGCGCCTGATGGACATGGCTCGCATCGGGCTGTTCCCGTTGTACGCCAGCCTGTTCACGCCCGTGTGGCTGCGGTTGCTGGGCGCCGAGGTCGGCCGCGACGTGGAAGCCTCCACCGTGCTGGCGCTGCCGAAGATGACGAAGGTCGCCGATGGCGCTTTCCTCGCCGACGACACCATGGTCGCCGCCTACGAGCTCGGCGGTGGCTGGCTGCACGTGGCCCCGGCCAGCATCGGCAAGCAGGCCTTCCTCGGCAACTCGGGGATGACCGCACCGGGTCATTCGGTGCCCAAGCGCGGCCTGGTCGGGGTGCTGTCCTCGACACCGCGCAAGGCCAAGAAGGGCTCGTCCTGGCTGGGAATGCCGCCGATGCCGCTGCGGCGTTCCATCGACAAGGCCGACGCGAGCCGGACCTTCGCCCCGCCGCTTCGGCTGAAGATCGCCCGCGCGGTGGTCGAACTGTTCCGGTTCGTGCCGGTCATGTTCAGCGCGGCGCTGGCGGTGCTGGTGTTGGCGGCGCTGGCGTTCGTGCGCGCCGAAGGCGGGCTGTGGCTGGCCGCGTTGCTGGCCGGCCCGGTGTTGCTGGCCGCAGGCCTGCTGGCCTGCGCCGTGACGACCGTGGTGAAGTGGCTGCTGGTCGGGCGCTACCGGGCGGATGAACGTCCACTGTGGAGCTCCTTCGTGTGGCGAACCGAGCTCGCGGACATGTTCGTGGAGGTGCTGGCCGTCCCGTGGTTGATCGGTTCGGCCGGGGGAACGCCGCTGCTGACGGCGTGGCTGCGCAGCATGGGCGCGCGGATCGGTCGTGGGGTGTGGCTGGAGACCTACTGGCTGCCCGAATCGGATCTGGTGCGGCTCGGCGACGGCGCGACCGTCAACCGCGGTTGCGTGGTGCAGACCCACCTGTTCCATGATCGGGTCATGCGGTTGGACGAGGTGCGCCTGGACGCCGGCGCTACGCTGGGCCCGCACGGAATCGTGTTGCCCGGTGCGAGCATCGGTGCGCACACCACCATCGGCCCCGGGTCGCTGGTGACCCGTGGTGACGAGGTGCCCGCGCACTCGCGCTGGCTCGGCAACCCGATCTCGACGTGGCAGAACGCGGGAGGACGCCGCCGATGACCCTCACGGCGAACCGGTTGAACGGTGGTGCTCCGGCACCCGGGGCGGATCGGTCGACGGACTCCTACCTGCCCGAACACGGCAACGGTGGCTACCGCGTCGAGCACTACGACCTGGACCTGGAGTACCAGGTCGGCCCGAACCGGCTCGCCGGGCAGGCGACGATCTCGGCGGTGGCGACGCAGGCCCTGTCGCGGTTCAGCCTGGATCTCGCCGACCTGAGGGTTCGCCGGGTGCTCGTGGACGGCCGCCCCGCCAAGTTCACGCATGGCGGCGGCAAACTCCGGGTCAGGCCGGCACGCCCCATCGCGGCGGCGGCGGAATTCCGGGTGGACATCCGGTATTCGGGCAATCCGCAGCCGATTTCCGGCCGGTGGGGCGAGATCGGCTGGGAGGAGCTGACCGATGGCTCCCTGGTCGCCAGCCAGCCGATCGGCGCGCCGTCGTGGTTTCCCTGCAACGATCATCTCGCGGACAAGGCCGGCTACCGGATCTCGTTCACGACGGCGTCGTCGTACTCGGTGCAGGTGACCGGGAATCTGGTGTCGCGGCAACGCCGCGGTAGCACCACGACCTGGATCTACGAGCGGCCGGAACCGACCGCGTCGTACTTGATGAGCATCCAGGTCGGCCAGTACACCGAGGTGGAGCTGGCGAGTGGCCCGGTGCCGCAGCGGGCGGCGATTCCCGCACGGCTGGGCGACCGCTTCGCCGCGGACTTCGCGCGGCACGGCCAGATCATGGACACGCTGCAGCGGTTGTTCGGCCCGTACCCGTTCGGCGAGTACGTCGTCGTGGTCACCGACGATGATCTGGAAGAGCCGGTCGAGGCGCAGGGCATGTCGATCTTCGGTGCGAGCCATCTGGACGGCCTGCGCACGAACGAGCGGCTCATCGTGCACGAACTGGCGCACCAGTGGTTCGGCAACAGCGTCACGATCGCGGACTGGCGGCACATCTGGCTCAACGAAGGCTTCGCCACCTACGCCGAATGGTTGTGGTCGGAGTTCTCGGGCGGGCCGTCGGCGCAGCAGCACGCGGCGAACTGGCACGCGCACATCGCCGCAGGTCCGCCGGATCTTCGGATCGCCGATCCAGGTGTGGCCAGGATGTTCGACGAACAGGTCTACAAGCGTGGCGCGTTGACGCTGCACGCGCTGCGCCGCGAACTGGGCGATGAGCCGTTCTTCGAGCTGCTGCGGAAGTGGGTCGCCGACCACCGGCACGGCATGGTGAGCACAGCGGACTTCACGGCGCTGGCCGACGAATTCGCGAACCGGTCGCTTGCCGGGTTGTTCACGATCTGGCTGGACCGCGCCGAGTTACCGCCGCTGCCCGGCTGAGGCCGCCGGCAAGCGATCTTCCTCGTCGGCATCACGGGTGTTGTCGGCGCTGGGCGGGGTCCCGACACCGCGCCCTCGTCTGCCGTTCACCAATGCTTGCGGGCCGGTTCGTTGCGCTCCCGGCTCGATGCCGGTTGTGTGGTGGTTGCCCGGCTGCCTCCCGGTTGGTGGTGGCAGAACTTCCTGCTGCGCAGATTCGAGGTTCCCGCTGCCATGGTCGCCACCGAGCCGTCCAGGTCGACGCCCCAACCACTGCTGGCCGGACGCAGGCCAGCGGCCCCGCACCTGTCGGTCTACGTGTTCGTGCTCCTGCCGTTCCTGGCGCTGGTGGCGGCGGTGCCGCTGGCGTGGGGATGGGGATTGCGCTGGTGGGACGCGCTGCTCGCGGCCGGCTGGTACGTGTTCACCATCCTCGGCGTGACGGTGGGCTACCACCGCTACTTCACGCATGGCGCGTTCCGCGCCAAGCGCTGGCTGCGCATCGCGCTCGCGGTCGCGGCCGGCATGGCGGTCCAGGGGCCGATCCTGCACTGGGTGGCCGATCACCGCCGTCACCACGCGTTCGCCGACAAAGAGGGTGATCCGCACTCTCCGTGGGCGTTCGGCACCTCTCCCGTTGCGCTGGCGCGGGGGTTCTGGCACGCGCACATGGGTTGGATCTTCGAGCGGGACCTGACGAATCAGCGGCGGTTCGCGCCTGATCTGCTGGACGACGCCGACATCCGGTTGGTGCACCGGCTGTTCGGGCCGTTGACCGTGGCCACGTTCGCGCTGCCCGCGCTGTGCGGCGGCTTGATCACGGGTACCTGGTGGGGCGCCGCGACGGCCTTCTTCTGGGCCGGGTTGGTGCGCGTGGCTTTCCTGCACCACGTGACCTGGTCGGTGAACTCGATCTGCCACATGTTCGGGGAGCGCCCGTTCCGCAGCCGCGACAAGGCGGCGAACTTCTGGCCGCTCGCGATGCTGAGCATGGGGGAGTCGTGGCACAACCTGCACCACGCCGACCCGACATGCGCCCGGCACGGCGTCCGGCCCGGTGAGATCGACATCTCCGCCCGGGTGATCTGGATCTTCGAAAGGCTCGGTTGGGCCTCCCACGTCCGCTGGCCGAACCCCCAACGCCTGGCCCGTCTGTCGGCCGACCGCTGAGACGCCGTCGAAGCCTGGACCGCGTTGTACTGCTCTGAACATCGGCGAACTGCACCGGTTTGCCCTGCTGCTTCTCGGTTTGGTCAATGTCTCTTGTGGACACGGCTGGGAGGTCGAGGGGCCGCGGTTCGGGTGCGGGCCCGTTGTGGCTTGATGATGAGCGCGCTCTTGCTCGGTGCGTCGGATCATCGCGACGGTGCTCGGTGAATCAAGACTTGCAATATGTTCAGTGTTGATTGAAATTAATTTCTGGGCGGCAGGTTCTCGGCGGGCACCCGGTGCGAACCGGTTCGATAGGATCGAGCGGTAAGCATGACCGGCATTGCGAGGCGGACGAGCGTGGACGACACCCGGCGATCCTCGGTCGCGGGTGCCCAGACCCTGGACCGGGGCATTCGGATCCTCTGGCACCTGGCCGAACGGCCCAACGGCGAGACGCTGACCGAGATGGCGCGTTCGCTGGAGCTCAACCGCAACGCGCTGCACCGGATGCTGGAAGCGCTCGCCGCGCACAACCTCGTGCGGCGGACCGAGGACAAGCGGTTCCACCTCGCCTACGGACTGGTGGAGCTGGCTTCGGCGGTGGACAGCGATCTGCGGGGGCTGGCCTATCCGATCATGGCGGCGCTGGCCGACTCGGTCGACGCGACGGCGCACCTGATGGTGCCGATCAGCGACGTCGAGGTGCAGGCGGTGCTGGTGGTCGAGCCGCGGCTGGCCGCGGCGCACATCGCGTTTCGGACCGGGCAGCGGCATCCGGTGGACCGCGGCTCCGGCGGCATCGCCATCCTGGCCGGACGTCCGCCGCGCGACGACGATCCGGCCGAGGTGGTGGCCGCCCGCGAGCAGGGCTACGCCGTGTCGACCGGGCACGTGATCCCGGGCGTCATCGGGGTTTCGGTGCCGGTGCAGACGCCGCCGACCATGCCGGAGGTCAGCATCGGCGTGTCCTTGGTCGACCCGGACGCGGTGGACCAGGTCGCCCCGCGCCTGGCGGAAGCCGCCCGCGAACTCAGCGGGCAGCTGTTCGCCTCGCGCGCCCGGGTGCGCTAGGTCGTAGGTGCGAGGCCCGGTTTCGCACCCACGACCCGCTGATCACGAGCGGTACACCGGATCCGAGACGTCGCGCCGGGACCGCACCCAGGTGGTGGGCAACTCGTCGACGATGCGTTCGGTGCGGGATTCGTCGAAGACGACGATGCGGTCGGCGATGCGCCAACGGCCGCCGCGCCGCTCGAACCGGTCCACATAGCGGCATCGGATTATCGCCAGGTCCTGCTCGGCCGAACCCACCGACCGCGCCTGCCTGAGGTAGCAGAGGCAGTACGACTCGACCTCGGCGGTGTCGTCGTCGGTGAAGTCGATGAGCACGTTGCTGATGAAGTGCTGCGAGGAATCGATGGTCGCGTGGCGCCGGCGGATGTCCTCCACCAGCCCGTCCACCGGACCGCAGTACCCGCCGTGGTTGTCGATGGCGTCGGGGAAGTAGCAGTCCCGGATGCCTTCGTAGTCGAGGCGGTCCACCGCCCTGGCGTACCGGAACAAGACCCGCTCGATGGCGCTTCGATCGTCCGATGTGGTCACGCCGCGCTCCCCACGTGGATCCGTCGTGCTGCTCCATCCCCGGCCAGCCGGCCGAGGACCAGGGCGTGCGCGACGGAGTTCCCGCCTCCGACGTAGCGTTCGCCGAGGATCCCGCCGGCGGCCTCCCCCGCCGCGTACAGGCCGGGTACCACCTGCCCTTCGGTGTCGAGCACCCGCGCTCGGCCGTCGATGCGCAGGCCGGTGTGCGTGCACACCAACTCCGCCGGGAGCATCCGGACCGCGTAGAACGGCCCGCTGTCCACAGCGGACAGATGCGGGTCGATCCCCTTGGCGGCGAGCGATTCGTGCCGGAGGTAGTCCTCGTCGTGGCCCTGCGTCATCAGCTCGTTGAACCGGTGCACGCTCCGTGCCAGGTTGTCCGCCGGGAGGCCGATCCACCGGGCGAGTTCGGGCAGGGTGTCGGCTCGGCGGACGACGCCCTTGCCGACCTCTTCGAGGACCCGCTCGGGGGCCCAGTCGGCGTACCCGGGCGGCAGGGCGGCACGCGCCGCCTCGTCGAAGACCGCCCACACGGATCCGCCGTGGTCTTTGAGG
This sequence comes from Saccharopolyspora sp. NPDC050389, assembly GCF_040655595.1. Lineage (NCBI taxonomy): Bacteria > Bacillati > Actinomycetota > Actinomycetes > Pseudonocardiales > Pseudonocardiaceae > Saccharopolyspora > Saccharopolyspora sp. NPDC050389. The sequence continues at coordinate 12,334 of NZ_JBFAKG010000022.1, read as the reverse complement.
ATTCCGGGGCTGACCGCGTAGGGGGCGTCCTCGTCCATGCACCGGCGCCCGGTCGAGTCGACGTGGACCCGGGACACCGGCGGGAACCCGCTCTGCCAGTGGTGGAAGCGCTGGAACTCGGCGGTGACCAGCAACAATCCCCACCCGTGCCCGAACAGCGAGAGGCCGTGGCGTTCGGCGAAGCCGATGTGGTCGCCCCGGCTGCCGGGTGCTGCGACCACGAACAGGCTGTCGCCGGCGATCCGGGCGTCCGGGAAGTACTCCCGCACCAGCTCCGGGCTCTGCGCCAGCCCGCCGCAGGCGACGACGACGGACGGCGCGGTGACCTCGGCATCGTCCACGACGACACCGGTCACCGCGTGCCCGTCGCGGAGCAGGTCGGTGGCTCGGCTGCCCAGCGCCAGGTCGACCCCGAGCCGCTGCCGGGCGCGGTCCAGCGCTTGGACCAGACCGTAGCCCTGGTCTTTGGGCACATGTCCGCGCCAGACGTCCTCGACGCCCGCCCGGGTCAGGCCGGGCATGTGGGCGTTCTGCGAGAACTGGGCGGGAATCTCCACCCCGAGATCGACCAGCCAGCCGATGAGCGAGCCGGACTGCTCGCAGAACATCCGCGTCGGGCCGGGCAGCACCCGCCACTGGTTCAGGTCCATGTAGTGCTGGAACATCCGGGCGGGGGAGTCCTCGACGCCCAGCGCCCGCTGCACGTCGGTGGCCGCGGCGGTCAGCATCCCGGCGGAGAGCTGGGTGGAGCCGCCGATCTCGTCCTCGGACTCCAGAACCAGGACCCGCAGCCCTTGCTGCGCGGCCGACACCGCGGCCGCCAGCCCGGCACCACCGGCACCGATGACGACCAGGTCGTAGTCGTAGCTCAAAGGTCCACCTCAGACGTGTTGGGAGCCGCCGTCCACCGGCACGACCGCGCCGGTGATGTAGCGGGCGCTGTCGGAGAGCAGGAAGTACAGGGCGCCGAAGACCTCGATGGGCGCTCCGACCCGGCGCAGCGGGACGGTGCTCAGTGCGCGGTCGAGCGCGGCCGGATCCTCGCGCACCCACCGGGTCATCTCGGTGTCGACGAAACCCGGGGCGATGGCGTTGACGCGGATGCCGTGCTCGCCCAGCTCGACGGCCATGCAACTGGTCAGGTGGCGCACCGCGGCCTTGGAGGAGTTGTAGGCGGCGCGCGTCGCGCGCACCCGGACACCGGCCACCGAAGCCATGTTGACGATGGCGCCGCCGCCGTGCTCGCGCATGTGCCGGGCCGCGGTCTGCGCGCCGTACACCACGCCGTTGACGTTGACCTGGTACGTGGCGGTGAGCTGGTCCGGCGGGATCTCGGTGAACTCGGCCTGCGGGAAGATCCCGGCGTTGTTGATCCAGCAGTCGACCTGCCCGAACTCGGTCAGCGCGGTCTGCAGCAGCCGGTCGTGGTCGGCCGGATCCGTGACATCGGCGCGGAGTCCGACCACCCGTCCGGCGTCGGTGAGCTCGGCGTTGATCCGCGCGGCGGTGCCGGGCGCGTCATCCAGGTCGCCGCCGACCACATGGACGCCGCGCCGGGCGAGCTCGGTGGCGAACACGGCGCCCATGCCGCGCCCGGCCCCGGTCACGACGGCGACCTTGCCGACGAGCTCGGGGTGGTGGGCGGTGATCTGGCTGGCGTCCGCGCGAGTCGGATTCGTTGCGCTGGTGGTCATCGAAGTTCTCCTGGTGTTTCGTTTCGGTCGCCGGGTCAGTCGCGGGTGACGACCCGTTCGGCGACCAGCCAGCGGCCGTCCCGGCGGACGCAGCGGTCGTCGATTGTCGTGACCCGGTCGATGGACACCACGTCGCGCCCGTCCTGCTGCGCGGTCCGCACGATGAGCAGGTTCGCCTTGACATGGCATTCGTCCGGGTCGGCGCGGTCGATGCAGGTGTTGGTGACGATGTGGTGGGTTCGGGGGTTGTTCGCGGCGAAAGCGGCGGCGAACTCGGTGAGCGCCGTCCGGCCGCGCACGGGTTCCGGGTAGGTGGGGGAGCGGAAGATGCCGTCCGGGGTGAAGGTTTCGGCCCACTGCTGCGCGGCACCGCCATCGATGGCGTGGGCCTGGCGGCCGAGCAGGTCGAGGATCTCCGGCAGCGGGCCGGTCACGACGCGTCCTCGGCCAGCGCGGTGGTGATGCGGTGGTAGATGCCGGAGCCCACCAGTCCGCCGTCGACCACGAGCTCCGTGCCGTTGACGTAGGAGGATTCGTCGGAGAGCAGGAAGGCGACGGCCCGTGCGACTTCTTCCGGGGAAGCGACCCGTCCAGCCGGGACGGACCGCAGGCTCTCGGTGACGAATCGGTCGTCCGGCCCCGAGTGCAGCAGCGGCGTGTCGACGAGACCGGGGTGTACGGAGTTGACCCGGATGCCCGCGGCCGCGAATTCCAGGGACGCCACTTTGGACAGTCCGCGCACGCCCCACTTGGTGGCTCCGTAGGAGGCGGAGAAGTAGCCGAGCAGCCCGGCGATCGACGAGACGTTGACCACCGAAGCGCCGCCGGCCCGCGCCAGCGGTTCGGCGAGGAACTTCATGCCGTAGAAGACGCTGGAGAGGTTGATGTCCACGACGCGGTGCCAGTCTTCGACCGACGTTTCGGCGATGCCCTTGCGGAAGCTCACCCCGGCGTTGTTCACGAGGCCGTGCAAGGCGTCCCCGCCGAGCTCGGCGGCGAAGCGCTGCCACGCGGCTGGATCCGCCACGTCGAGGTGGTGGGCGCGCGCGGTGCCGCCTTCGGCGATGATCTCGTCGACCACCGCGCTGGCGGCGTCGGGATCGATGTCGGCAGCCCTGACGTCGGCGCCTTCGCGGGCCAGCCCGAGCGCTTCGGCGCGGCCCATGCCGCTGCCTGCACCGGTGACCACGATCCGGCGATCGCGGAACCGCACGGTCATAGGGAGAGCTCCTTTCCCTTGGTCTCCTTGAGGAAGAAGGACGTGACGAGGCTGATCAGGGCGCACGCGACGAAGTACCCGGCCGGCGCGAGCTTGTTGCCGGTGGCACCGACCAGCAGCGTCGCGATGAACGGCGCGGTCCCGCCGAGCAGCATGTTGGTGACGTTGTTGCCCAGCGCGATCCCGCTGTAGCGGAACCGGGCGCGCAGCATCTCGGCGTACGTGGCGAAGGAGACGCCGTTGACCACGGAGACGCAGATGAACAGCACGGCCGGGCCCAGGATCGCCAGCGGCGCGGGACCGTCGGCCATCAGCATGAACATCGGCAACCCGAGCAGCGCCCCGGCCGCGGAACCGCCGATGAACATCGGTTTGCGCCCGATGCGATCGCCGAGATATCCCGAAATGGGCAAGGTGATCACCCCGAGCACCATCGCGATGCAGGTGGCCGCGAACGCGAACTGCGGCGAACGGCCGCCGGCGGTCTGCAGGTAAGTCGCCGCGTACACGGAGGCGATGTAGTAGCCGCCGGTGATCAGCGCGCCGAGCAGGATGATGGTGAGGATCTGCCGCCTTGCGGTGGACAGCACCGCGAACAGCGGCACCTTGACCACTTCGTCCTGCTGCTGGATGTCGGAGAACTGCTCGGTTTCGTCCAGCGAGTTGCGGATCCACAGCCCCACCACACCGATCACCAGGCTCAGCAGGAACGGGATCCGCCAGCCCCACGCGTTGATCTGCTCGGGGCTCAGGCCGGTCGTGAGTGCCAGGGCCACCAGCGAGGCGCACAACGATCCGATGTAGGTGCCGGAGTTGACCATCGAGGTCTGGAAGGCGCGCCACCTGGGCGGCGCGTGCTCGGAGACGAACGAGTTGGCCCCGCCGAGTTCGCCGCCGGCGGCGAAGCCCTGCAGGCATCGGGACAGGGTCAGCAGCGCGGTCGCCCAGACACCGAGCGTGGTGTAGGTGGGCAGCAGCCCCATGAGCGCCGTGGCCACCGCCATCAGCAGGATCGTCCAGGTCAGCGCCTTCTTGCGGCCGTACTTGTCGCCGATGTGGCCGAAGAAGATCCCGCCGGGGACGCGGAGGAAGAAGGCCACGGCGAACGCGGCGAAGGTGCCCAGCAACGCTGCGTTCGGATCCTCTTCGACGAAGAAGTGGGCGCTGACCATGGTCGCCATGTAGCCGTAGATGCCGAAGTCGTAGTACTCGACGACGGTGCCCAGGATGGCGGCGCGGATGACCTTGGCGTGCGACTGCGCGGGCCGCGCTCTCGCTGCGCCGGCGGCTGTCGCGGGGTCATTGGTGGTGGAATTCGCCATTGAATTTCCTTCGATGAGGTCTTCCATGCCTAGATCGGATCGTGAAGTTCATATAGTGAGCATAGTATTCAATTAGTGGGATTATATGGACCGGGCGTGCCGCCTGGCAATGGCTTGGTGCCGCGTCAACGGTCCGTGGTGACCCGCCGAAAGGCCTGCGAGCTCGGGACGTGTCAGGCGGATCTGCGCGCAGCAGGGGGCGCGCTCGCCTCGTCGGCGATCGGGACTCGGGGCACTGGCGTTTCGGACGGTGCGTCTGTCCTCGCCTCCCCGGATCTACGGCGGCTCGATGACGCTGATCAGCATCATCGACACCCGCCGGTCGATTCGCCTCGCACGCCGGCTGCGGGTGTCGGCTCTCGCGCCGCCCGCTGGTGACCAACATCGGACTCGCGCTGCTGGCCGGCGAGGGCCTGGTCGACTTCTACGCCGTGCGCCACGGCCGCTACTCGGTGCGGGAGATCTTCAGTCCCGACGGCGTCTACGGCAGGGTTTCCTGGCGGGGGCTGGTGTCCTACGCGATCGGATTCGCCGCGATGGTGCCGTTCTTCGCCGTCCCCGGCTACACGGGACCGGCCACGGCGACGCGGAGTTGGAAATGGCCCGGCACGACCAACCCTGGCCGTGGAGCAGGAAGCCGCTGGAGGGATTGTCCGAAATGGACGGAGTGGGCGTGGTCAGGCGTCCTCGTCGACCGGGTCGGGCAGCGTCCACCGGTCGTCGCGGCGCGGGTGGATGTACGCGTAGTAGTAGAGGTATCCGACGGCCAGGATGCCGACCGTGATCGCCACCGGCACCCAGTCGCTGAGCAGGTTCTCGTAGACGACCACCACCATGGTCGCCAGCAGCAGCAACGGGGGCAGCGGCCAGCCGGGCATCCGGTAGACCGCCCGGCGGGTGCGGCCGCGGATCCGGCCGACCAGCGCGGCCAGTCCGACCATCACGTAGGTGATCACCAGGCTGGCCCCGGAACCGAGCAGCAGCACCTGGAACGGCAGCAGCCAGTAGGCCAGCGTGCCCAGTGCCGCCACCGTCAGTGTCGCCACGACCGGCGTGCGCAGTCGCGGGTGGATCCAGGTCAGCGGCCGGCTGATGGCGTCGGGCCAGGAGCGGTCGCGCGCCGCGGAGTACAGGCTGCGACCGAGCTGGAGCATGATCGCGATCACCGCGTTGATCACCGCGATCGCGATGCCCAGGCTGACGATCGTGTTCACCACCGTTCCGCCGCGGGCGAGCAGGAAGTAGTTCATCGGCGAATCCGCGTTGACCAGCGCCGGCATGCTCGGCGTGCCCAGCAGCACGGCGACCAGCGGGACGAACTCGGCGACCACGGTGATCGCCAGCGACCAGAGGATCGCCCGCCCGATCGTCCGGGTGGCCTGGCGGGTCTCCTCGGCGTAGTAGACGGCGGTGCCGTAACCGTTGTAGGCGAAGATCGCGATTGCGGTGTAGGAGACCACCAGTCCCGCGGACGCGGAGGTCAGGGTGCCGTCCATGCCGGCTGCCTGGGCGGTCCACAGCACGGAGACTGGCTGGGTGACGTGCACGAAGCCGAGCACCGCCAGCAGGGCCAGCGCCAGCAGTTCGACCACCAGGAAGATGCCGGTGACCCACGCGTTGGTGCGGATGCCCAGCACGGCGATGAGCCCGGTGACCACGATGACCACGACGCCCACCCAACGCCCATCCAGGGCGGACCACACCGCGCCGAGGTATTGGCCGGTCCCGCCCGCGATCACCACCAAGATCAGGATGCCGGACACGATGGTCAGCAGGTACAGCGCGAATCCGGTGGGCTTGCCGACGGTCCGGGCGACGAACGCGTACTCGCCGCCGGTGATGGGGAACGCGCTGGACAGCTCGGCATAGCACAGCGCCACCACGACGCCGACCAGCGCGGCGACGGCGAACGCCACCGCGGAGGCGCCGGCGATCCCCTGGATCACCGACGGCACGATGATGAACACGCTCGACGCGGGCGTCACCGCGGAGAGCGTGATGAGGATGTTCTCCCTGAAGGTCAGCGACCGGGAGAGGTCCTGGCGGTAGGTCGCCGATCGGGGAGTGCCGGTCTGCGGTGTGACTTCTTCGGTCATCGGGCACCTCGACCTTCGCGCCGATTATTTGGCGTCAGAGTCAAAGATCCGGTGCTCGACGTCAATAGCCGTTGGGCCATCTTGTTGACTTGATTGGCACGAGTGCCAGACAATCACCGGCATGGCACGTCCCAGTCGCAGACCGGTGCGGCGCGAACATCTCGTCGCCGCGGCCACCCGGGCCGTCGGCCGCCAGGGCCTGGCCGCGCTGCGGGTGGCCGATGTGGCCGAGCAGGCGGGCGTGGTCCGCGGTTCGGTGCACTACTACTTTCCCGACCTGTCCGAGTTGCTGCGCGAGGTGTTCCGGCAGGCGGTGGAACGTTTCTGCACCGACCGCGCGACGATGCTGTCCACAGTGGATTATGCGCGGGAGAAGCTGGTGGCCGCGGCCCGCGCGGGCATTCCGTGGCGGGCGGACGACGAGCTGGTCAACGTGCTGTACGAGTTCACCACCGCCGTCCGGCAGGATCCGATCTACTCGGTGATCGCCGAGAGCCTGTTCGACCGCCAGGTCACCATGTACGGCGCGATCCTCGAGATCGGCCGCGCCCAGGGGCACTTCCGCCCGACCGCGCCGGTCGCGGACATCGCGGCGAACCTGGTGTGCCTGGAGAACGGTTACGGCCTGGAGATCCTGGCAGGCAACGCGGTGATGCCGCCGCAGCGAGCGTTCGAGCTGATCCTGTCCTACGCCCGCGACGCCACCGGCTGCGCCGACCTGACCGGCGATCCGGCCGACGCCGAGGTGACCCGCCTGCGGGCCCGGAAAGGAGCCCGATGACCGGCGCCACCCACACGCCCGCCGGACTGCCCCGGGGCCCGCGCGCTGGGGATTCCGTTCGGCGGCACGCCCGGCGCGTGGAACGCGGTCACCGACGTTCCCGGCGTCGAGGTCGGCTACGCCACCCTGATCGACGGGGACGGCCCGCTGCGCCCGGGGCGTGGCCCGGTTCGCACCGGGGTGACCGCCATCCTGCCCCGCGGCCGGGCCGGTGTGGCCAGGCCGTGCGCCGCAGGCTGGTTCTCCCTCAACGGCAACGGGGAGATGACCGGCACCACGTGGATCGAGGAGACCGGCTCGCTGACGCTGCCGGTCGCGATCACCAACACCCACGCGATCGGAACCGTCCATCGTGGACTGATCGACTGGGTGGTCGAGAACCGGCCCGAGCTGGCCCGCGAGTGGCTGCTGCCGGTGGTCGGCGAGACCTGGGACGGCTATCTCAACGACATCAACGGCGCCCACGTCCGCACCACCCACGCCGCGGCCGCCGTGGACGCCGCCCGGTCCGGCCCGATCGAGGAGGGCTCGGTCGGTGGCGGCACCGGAATGAACTGCTACGCCTTCAAATGCGGCAGCGGCACCGCGTCCCGGGTCGTGGAGTACGAATCGGACGGTTACGCGGTCGGCGTGTTCGTGCAGGCCAACTTCGGCTCCCGCCGGGAACTCGTGGTGGCCGGCGTGCCGGTCGGCGCGCAGCTGCTGGCGGACAACCCGATGGAGGAGGCCGACCGGTTCGCCGCGCCCGGCGCCGGATCGATGATCGTCGTGGTGGCCACCGACGCGCCGCTGCTGCCGGGGCAATGCACCGCGCTCGCCCGGCGGGTGCCGCTTGGCCTCGCCCGCACCGGCACCACCGGCAGCCACTTCTCCGGGGATCTGTTCCTCGCCTTCTCCACCGCGAATCCGGGTGCGCTCACCAGCACCATGGACTCCGGCGGGGCGGCCTACGAACAGCTGCGGTTCGTCCCGTGGGGACGGATGGACCCGTTCTACGAGGCCACGGTGCAAGCCACCGAGGAGGCGGTGCTCAACGCACTGACCGCCAACGCGGACATGACCGGCCGCGACGGCCACCGCTCTCCGGCCCTGCCGCACGACCGGCTCGCCGAGCTGCTGCGCGAGTCGGGGGTGCGGCTCGGCCGCCGTTGACCGGGCGCGGATCTGGCGGACTCGGGTCCAGCAGCGGACACGCCATGGTGCGGCGCTTTTCGCGTCGTGACAGGCAGAACCGGCGACGAGGGCTGCTGGTCCTCAGTGGCGACGGCCGACTGCGGCGTAGCAGGCGGAGCGTTCTGGGCGGTCCCCGGGTGGGTTTTCGGGGCGCCACTGGACGGTGAAGACGACGCCCGGGTCGACGACGTGGAAGTCGGCGAGCAGCGCCTCGATCTCGGCTCTGCTGCGGAGGGTCATCGGGTTCCGGCTGTCGTCGAAGAACGGTGCCGCCGCCTGCATTTCGGGCAGGTCGCTGGTGAGGTGGGAGGCGACCAGGTAGGAGCCGGGTGCCATCCGGTCCTGGTATTCGCGCAGCAGGCGCATCGGCTCGGCCGCATCGTTGACGTAGTGCAGCATTCCGACCATCAGCACCGCCAGGGGCTGCTCGAAGTCGATCAGCCGCACCGTGTCCGGGTGCGCGAGGATCTGGTGCGGTGCGCGGATGTCTTCGTGCAGCACGACGGCCCGCGGGTTGTCGGCGAGGATGCTGCGAGCGTGCGAGACGGCGACGAGGTCGTGGTCCACGTACACGACGCGGGTTTCCGGCTCGGCGGCCTGGGCGACTTCGTGGACGTTGCCGACCGTCGGGACTCCGGAGCCGAGGTCCAGGAACTGGCGGATGCCCTCGTCGAGGCAGAACCGGACAGCGCGGTGCAGGAATCCGCGGTTGGCCTTCGCGGCGTCGCTGAGGTACGGGAAGACCTTGAGCGCCTCGTCCTGGGCCTGCCGGTCCACCTCGAAGTTGTGCGCGCCGCCGAGGGCGTAGTCGTAGATCCGCGCCACACTGGGCTGGCTCCAGTCGATCTCCGGAGGAACCCAGCTCGGAAGTTCTTCCACCGCTATCCCCGATCCACTCGTGGTGCCGCGGAAGTATGCCAGGCCGTCGCCCGGCGGTAAACGGATCCGCGATGCGGCGAACAGGTCGCTGTGCCGCATCGCGGCCGGCCGTCATCGCGGCAGGTCGTCGCCCTTGTAGGTGGCCGCCTTGAAGGCCACCTTCAGCGGGGACCAGCCGTTCTCGGTGGTGTAGGGGCCGCCGTCGGCCCCGTGGTGCCAGTAGCGGAGGCAGTAGCCGCCCGCACCGGTCAGCTGCCGGAGGTTGCCGTGGCTGACGTCCGGGTCCGAGCAGTCCTCGACCCCGTTGTCGCTCAGATCCTCGTCGTAACCGTACTTCTGGTGCGCGAAGTAGCCCTTGTCGATTCCGGAGTAGTACGACACCGTTTCGTCTTCCAGCGAGCTGACGAAGCTCCAGTCGATCCCGGCGGCCCACGGATCGTCCAGGCCGCGGTCGTTGCGGCCGGGCGCGGACTCGTGCAGCTTGTCGATGAAACCCGACCCGCCTTCGTCCGCCTCGGTCATCTGGTGCCACTGCCGAGTGCACTTGTCGTCCGGCTTGTCATCGGGATTCCTGCACCCGTTGATCAGCCCTTGGTGCGGGGTGCCGAGCGTGACGATGTCCTCGACCGCCACCTTGGGCGGGAAGCCCTTCCAGCCCTCGCGGGTGCCGAGCACCGCGACGCGGGTGATCAGGCCGCCCATCGAGTGCGCGACGATGTCGACTTCCTCGCCCTTGCTGGTGTACTCGTCGTAGATGTAGTTGGCGAAGTCCTTGGCGATTTCCTGGATGGGCCGCTCGCGGTCGGCCTGACCGTCACCGATCACGTCATCGCACAACGCCTTGTCGCCCTCGTAGTAGCCGATCGTCCGCATCGAGGAACGATCCCGGCCGCCCGCTTCCTGGTAGTACTCGAGGGCCTCGTCCCAGGTCGACCCGTTGCAGTTGGTGGGAGGCTCCGGGTTGTAGCCGTGCACCAGCAGCATCATCTTCTGATCCGCGGCCGGCTCGATCTCACGCCCGTCCAGCTCGGACGCCTGCACCGTCGCCGGTGCGCTGAGGGCGAGCCCCGCGGCGGCGATCGCGGCGGCCACTGCGCGCCATCGTCGGTTGATCATCAAGCACACTCCCGTCGGTCGGTTTCGACGCGGGCCCCTGGCAGCACCCCGCGTCCGGCCGGCATCGCGAGCCGCTCGCACCGCACCGCGCCAGCGGCTTTGTCGCCCTCGGCATCGACATGCTCGGCCGGTGGGCGCCTGATGTCGGTCCGGCCGACACTACGCAAACCGCCTAGACGTTCGCGGGAGAACGCGATGAGTTCGTTCCGCGCGGAGCAACTGATTGGCCCGTTCGGTCGATTCCGGGTCGGGCCGGTTGTGACCCTCGCCGCTCCGGCATCGCCTGGTCCGAGCACGATCCGTCTTCGGCGACCCCACCGCAAAACGGTAACGGGGGCGGATGAATCGTGCCTCGGCCCGGCGCGGGAGAAGTGCGAGGAAAGCGGGAGGAAAGGGGGAGGAAAGCGCTGGTTCCTAGCGTGGCTCCGCGAATGATCGAGCAACTCGGGGAGGGAACACTCGATGAGAATCCGTTCTGTGGTGGGGAGTCTAGGGGTGGCGGTGGTCGCGGTCGGGCTGGTCGCGGTGCCGTCCGGCTCCGCGGCTGCGGAGCCGGAGCGCCCGCCGTTCCAGCTGCCGTTTCCGTGTGGGGACAAGATGTACATGGGGTATGGGGCGTTGTCCGGATCCGACCAGCACGCGCCCGCGTTGGACATGTTCCGCGACCCGTTCGACGAGACCGAGGGAAATCCGACGGTGGCCGCGGCCGACGGCGTCGTGACGGAGTCCTACGAGGATCCGCCTGGTGCGGGCAACATCATCCAGATCGATCACGGCAACGGGTGGTTCACCACGTCCATCCACCTGCAGGACCGGGCCGTCAAGAAGGGGGACGAGGTCAAGCAGGGCGACCTGATCGGCCACATCGGCAAGAGCGGCGCGACCTCGAACGGTGTGGCGCACCTGCACTTCGAGCAGGGCTATGACGAGAACGGCGACGGGTTCGCCGACTGGGGCGCGCCCGGCTCGGAACGGGTGGTGCAGGTCTTCGACGGGGTCGAGTACGACCCGGAGACCAGTGACCAGGAGATCTTTCTGACCAGCAAGAACTGCGATGGGTCTGATCCGGAGCCGGAACCCGAGCCGGAGCCGGAGGAGACGGCGCTCAAGTACACCGGCCAGGAGAGCATCGCCAACGGGACGGGCGCCGAGTTGTCGGCGACCCTGACCACGACCGAGGGCGACGAGCCGGTGGCCGACCAGGAGGTGAGCTTCACCCTCGGTTCCGGCGAGAGTGAGCAGACCTGTTCGGACACCACGAACGACGATGGAGTCGCGAGCTGCGCGGTCGAGAAGGTCGAGCAACCGCTGACCGATGAGACAACGGTTCCTCTGACCGTCGAGTACGCCGGTGAGGACGGCGCCTACCTGAAGGCGGAGACCTCCGAGGAGCTTCTCCTGCAGTACTTCACGGGCCGTGCGTACGGCCTCGCGGCGAACGCCGGCGTGCTCGGCGTTCCGCTGCCGATCGCCGCCACCCCGGACACCGGTGAGGTGCGCACGGCCGGCGAACAAGCCGGGGAGCAGGTGTGCGTGCAGACCGCCGACGCGGTGGTGCTCTCGGCCGGGGTGGTGTGCGCGGAGGTGGCTGCCACGGCCGACCCGACCGCCGTCACGGCCACGGCCACGGCCGGTGACGTCCGTGTCGGGCTGCCCGGGTTGCCGGTGCTGGAGATCTCCGGTGTCCGGTCCACCTCGACCAGCGGCTGCGACTCCGCGACGGGAGCGGTGGACCTGGAGCTGACCGTCGCCGGCCGGCCGGTGGACGTCGGCGAGGTGCCCAACGCCGAGGTCGACCTCGGCGTCGTCGGCACCAGGCTGGTGGTCAACGAGCAGGTCGAAACCGACGATGGGCTCACCGTCAACGCCGCGCACCTGACCGCGCCCGGCGGGGTGGATGTGGTGATCGCGTCGAGCACTTCCGCCGCGCACAACTGCGGCTGAGCAGGAACCCTTCTGACTGCGGCTGGGCGTCGGCCGCGGCCGCCAGCGCCGCCAGCCCGTCGTGCGGGGAGGCGTCGGCGACCGAGCACAGCGCCCGGCCGGTGGAGGGA